>NZ_JCAMOP010000032.1:0-105708 GCF_059512345.1 Bradyrhizobium sp. Unk1 | reverse complement strand
GCATCGAGCCGGGCGAGATCGTCGCGCGGCTTTGCGAGCACGCCTGGGTGCGCGAGGCGGTGGTGGTGGCGCGCCAGAACGGCGCCGGCGACAAGCATCTGATCGCCTATGTGGTCTGCGCGCCCGAGGCCGGCTCGGACGAGGGCGATGGAGGCGGGCTTGCGGGCGCCTTGCGGGCGCACTTAAGTGCGCGGCTGCCGGACTACATGGTGCCGAGTGCGTTCGTGCGGCTGGCGGCACTTCCGCTGACGGTGAATGGCAAGCTCGATCGGAACGCGCTGCCGGACCCGGCCGATCAGGCCTATGCGCTGGCGGCCTATGAGGCGCCGCAAGGTGCGGTCGAGACGGCGCTGGCGCGGATCTGGGCCGAGCTCCTGGGTGTCGAGCGCATCGGGCGCAACGACCACTTCTTCGAACTGGGCGGCCACTCGCTCTTGGCCGTGCAGATGCTCAGTCGAGCATTAAATCTTGGGCTGAGTTTTAGCGCCACCGACCTCTTCCGAGCGCCTGTTCTGAAGGAGCTTGCATCGAAGATTCGTTTGCAGATGCCGCCCAGTAACACGGCGGTGATTCCCGTTCGACTGACCGGATCGCAGCCACCTCTCTTCTTTGTCCCAACAGGTTTTGGGGATTGTTCGTATGTCTTCGGTTTGGCGACAGAAATGGATGCAGACTGCTCGGTCTACGCTCTGCCATGGCCCCCTTTCGATGACGTTCGTCCACCGACTCTTGAGGCGATGGCCGCGGAGGTGATTTTTGCGATTAAACAAATTCAGCCACGCGGCCCATACCGCTTTGCTGGATACTCATCAGGCGCAATCCTGGCTTATGCAATTGCCGAGCAGTTACTGAGTGTTGATGAAGTTGTGTCATTCATGGCGTTCATCGATGTTAGTCTACCTGCGGCTTCTTCAAACGGATCACTAAAGAATTTGGCGCGAGAATTTGTTTTGGATCGTTGTGGAATCTTGCGCGATGAGTATCACGAGATTTTGGAACGCGACACCGAACAATGTTCCATCTCTGAGTTGCTTGAAAAGGCGCAGCAAATAGGAGCGTTAGCTCCAGATCACGATCTTCACAGTGACATTTCGATGTATCAAAGGGCCTCGATATTTCACCGCGCGCTGCAGTCTTATCGCGTTCCCTCGCTCCCGATTGAAATACACCAGTTTTATGCCAGTGAGCCTCTCATCAGTCGGTTATCAGCTGACAAACAACCTGATCGCGAGTTACCAAAGCAGGGCTGGGACCGGGTTGTGAATGCGGGGGCTATTCATGCTGTACCCGTTCCAGGCAACCACGCGACAATGGTGAACCATCCGGAAAACCGCCGAGTTCTGGCTCGATCCATTTCAACGGCCTTGATCGGGGCTGTTGAATAGATTCAAAGGCCTTTCCCAGAAGCGAGCGAACTCATGGCGCTCCTGGATGGCAACAAAATTGGTCGCGTACGCAATGACGCTGCAGCCCTGTTGGCCGGGCCAGCATCCTTCTTCATCAGCCGGTAGACGCGCTTGGCATTGACGGGATCGTGGCCGGCGGATCAACTCGCTGAGGACGGCTACATGATCGGTGCCGACCGGGTGTCAGGAGCGCGCGTTTTATCGACGCGGAAGGGCATGATAACTCATATATCAACGAGGCATCGATCAGGCGCGCCGCCGACGAACACCGGCTAGACGTACTGTCCCTGAGCAAGGTTTGTTTCGGGACGACCCGCTTTATTCGACCGTGTTCGTCTGGCTCATGCGTAGAGAGTAATTTGTAAGGCCGCTCGGATTGGACGCCAGTGACTAGCCCTCGCGCTGGTGCGGCTATTGCGGTGAAGATTTGATGATCCGCAGCAAGTTGAGTTGTTTGACCCAGCGGCTACGACGACCTTCTTGAGGTGAAATGACCTGGAGAGGACCGGTTCCGCTCGGCAATGGGGAGCCATCTTGCGCATCAGCCACCAGGAACGTGCCGTTATCAAATTCAGGAAGAGAAATAATTGCGACGAAACCGTCAGCGCCTTGAACGTGGAGATATTTTGCGACGTCGGCACCTTTCAGATCTTGCTTGAGCGGCACCCCTGCTTTGTTCAAAAGGGCAGCCAGATCAACTCCTGAATAGGTCGTATTTTCCCCGGCCGAATCCGTGACGGTGATCGATGTGTGAGGAAGTGCCTGAAAATCGGGTTCAGAGAAGAACAGTGGCGTCGTCACTTGTCCATCTACCGTCAAATAAGCAGATGACGTTGCAGTCTGCGCCTGCGCGCTTGCCGCAAAGAGGAAAAGGAGAAGCGCCGTACGTTTCGTACAGAACACGATCGTGATCCTCCCTTTAAAGGTCAGGCCTACGCCCAAGCTCTGCCCGAAGCTTACCGGCGAATCAATTCGGGCTTGCAAAGGCAGATTCCCGCTGTAATTGTAACGGAATAAAATGGTGCGTCAGAGGATAGAGGCTCATGCGCGTTATTCAACATTTAGGAAGTCGTATATTCCGCAACGTCCTTTTTGCGACCACGATCACATGCCTTGCTCCGACACATGGACATGCGGCAAGCGGTTGTGCTCCCGGATCGACTTGCCTGTCGGTGACAGGGAAGGGCGTTCCGGCTCCTGAGCCGGCCCCTTTCATTGCGCAATGCACCGGGGTCTTCCCAGACTTCGTCACGCCATCAGCGATGGTACCCAGTGCTGGTCCGTGGTTCAAACTGTCCCAATCGTATCCTACGGCTGTCCCGGCGAACGACGCAACGTGGTCGAATATCGACTTCAAGGACGGAGTGACGGGCGCCAATGCTTACCTCTATGCTCTGCGAGACTATGCATTTGATGGCATGATCGATGCCGACTTCAAGCCGGAAGCCAATAACGTTCGGCCCTGGTTTCACATGCCGCTGATGAATTTTGGACCGCGTGCACGAGAGCCGATGCGCGGCTTGACGTCAGAACGATCTGTGACCGGACCGGAGCTCGGTCTCAAGCCAGGAGTGACCATTCACAATTATGCGGTCGGCTTCTACAATGCAGCAGGTGCCGTCACGATCGGACAGGTCTTGGGGGGCGCCTCGCCCGATCTGGCAAAGGCTCAATTCCCCCAAGGGGCAATGACCTTCAAGATCTTGTTCAGCGACGTTACCGCGAATGACTTCCAGGGTTCCGACGTCTTGTCGGGTGCTCCGCAGTGGACGATCCGAACAGCAGCCGGCCCCCAAACCGTGCGCCTCATGCAGATGGACGTCGCCGCGGTGGATAGTCGCTCGCCAACCGGGTGGGTCTTCGGGACTTTTGCTTTTGACAGCAATGCAACTGATACGTCGCCGTGGCGGAGGCTCCGGCCCGTAGGCCTTTCGTGGGGAAATGACTTCGGCTTCACACCCGCTGATCAGCAAGCAGGCAAGAAGCTGACCGAAACCACGATCTCGGACCAGGCGCCTGCTTACTCAGCCTCCCATTTGGGATGGGCGGGGCGCGCGAACGGGCCGGTCGACAATCCGATTTCGGGGTGCTTGAGCTGTCACAGCACCGCCCAATCGCCGTCGGCGCCTATTACATTTTCGAACGCCTGTACAACGGACGCTCAGAAGATGCTCTGGTTCAGAGACCTGAAGGGTAATCAGCCGTTTGGAGGCGTGGATGCAAGCTGCAATCCCATCACCAGCGCACCTCCGCCGAAGCCTCTCGACTTTTCACTCCAATTATCGGTCGCAGTCCAGAACGTGGTGCAGTTTGGCGATGCCAATCCGTGTTCGCCATCGGCCTCTATCATGAACCTTCGGGTCGACGACCATCCCGGAGAGCACCCGCGCATTGCTCGCTAGCGCCAATCATTGAAGGGTTGGAAGAGCGCTTCCGCAAGATGGTTCTTCTCAACGACGTGCTGCGACATCTTCGTCGCAGCACGGTTGGCATCAAGCTGTCAGGTCTTTGAGAAAGTCCTTCTCGGAATAGGTCTTGGCGTCGAGCCCGAGAAATTTCGAACTCAGTTCGGGATTTCTCGCGATCGTCTGCAACTCTTCGATCTGCGGTGGGGTTGCAGACAGAAATCCAGCAAGCCTATGTGCTCGCTCGACTTCACCCGCATATAATGCCGTGTGCTGAGCCCACTGGAGCTTGAGCTCCTGCTCGAAGCGGGCGTCCACGTGCGGACGTGCAATAATGAGCTCTGCCAGCAAATCGGCCTCAAGAAAGGCACCTGTAATTCCCTGGGCGGTGACCGAGTCCTTGTGAGACCAGGCATCGCCAATGAGACGCGCTTCGGTGTCTGGCATGCCGCGAATGAACGATAACGCCCTTCGGAAGCCCTCATAGAGCGTGGCCTGGGGCGGAAGCGTGACGAAGTTTGCTATTCGAGTTGCTGCTTCGCGCAGAAAACGTTGGGGAACAGCCTTGTAACTGTCGAGAGAGCCGCCGGTCGCTGAATGACGTAGATCATGTCTCCGTCTGTGGTGGGAAAACGAACCAAGAATTGGAGTGATTCCTGGCTGCCAAAGCTGCGCGGAGATCGGCGATCCGCGAGGGCGGAGCTGGCGCTACTCATATCCGAGGTCTTGCCGAAGGGAGTTGAGAGCTTCGAATTGATGGAGGGCATTTGGGTTGCGCATCCTCGGTACGTGCTCCCGTGGCCGCTGTCCCGCAGGTGATCGTGATGCTCTTCCAAATTGGCGAGCAGAATACCGCGACTGGAAAGGCGGAAGATATCGACTTTGCTACGCCGGCAACCGGGACAGAGCCAATTCTGTTCGACAAGAGCCCAATTCTGATTGAGGTCGAAACCCTTCGCACCGTGTCTGAGAACGGCAGCCTTGGTCGGCGAGCGTCGAAGGGCGCCAGAAGGCGAGTTCGACAAGCCACATGCGGCTCGGTCCCGTTCGAATTCAGGCTCAATTTCAAAATCGCCGGATATGGCTGCCATGAACGTTTTTCAATCGTTTGTGTTCATGCTATGTTCCCGGGTCGATTCCGTAATCCGGCGCCTTTGAGGCGCCATCTGGGATTGATGGCGTCCTCGCCAGCTCCTTGATTTTCTGGAACCTGGACGGTCCATTAATGGACCATAAGGGCTGATCTGGTCTTTTTATGCACCAGCCAGTTGAAGATTTTGCGGCCTTGGTCTATATATGATCCATGAAGAACGTGACGATCGATTTATGAACCATGGCTAAGATCCACCATCCCATTTCTGCCTATGCAGCCGATGCTGCGGTGCTGCTTGGACAGCTCCTGCGCAAGGCCCGCATAGAACGGAAGATGAGCACGCTCAATGTCGCGGAGCGGGCAGGAATCTCGCGCGGGCTGCTGCGGCGCGTAGAGGCAGGCGACCCGCGATCCACCATTGGCGCTGTCTTTGAGGTCGCTGCAATTGTCGGCGTCAGGCTGTTCGACGTCGAGCAGGCGACAATGTCTCAGGCGATCGAAAGCAATCGCGAAGTCATGACGCTTCTGCCTAAATCCATTCGTGCCCGGCGGGGTGAAGAGGTCAAGGATGACTTCTGATCCCAAATTCACCGAGGCTTATGTCTGGGCTTGGCTACCGGGCCAGACGAAACCGGTTGTTGCAGGCCTTCTGTCGGTGCGTGGCGAACAGCTCCTTTTCAACTATGGACGGAGCTATATCGAGCGCAAGGACGCCATTGCGCTTTACCAGCCCGAATTGCCGCTCCGGAGCGGAATCCTTCCGCTTCTTGCGGGTCTGAACATGCCGAACTGTATTCGCGACGCCGCTCCCGATGCCTGGGGCCGGCGTGTGATTCTCAACCGGAAGTTCGGCGCCCGTGGGAAAGAGATTGACGCGGGCAGTCTTGATGAGCTGACCTTCCTCCTCGAGTCAGGGTCGGATCGCATCGGCGCGCTCGATTTTCAAGCCTCGCCTTCCGCCTATGTCGCACGTGAAGGCGAGGGCGCCTCTCTCGATGAGCTTTTGAATGCGGCGGCGCTCGTCGAACAAGGAGCGCCGCTGACGCCCGAGCTCGACCGGGCGCTTTTCCACGGTAGCTCCATTGGCGGGGCGCGCCCGAAAGCGACGATTACTTCCGATGATAAGAAATTCATCGCGAAGTTTTCTTCGCAAACCGACCTCTATAGCGTGGTGAAGGCAGAATTCATCGCAATGCGCTTGGCCGCGGCGGCCGGGCTTCGCGTCGCGCCTGTGAGCCTTCAACGTGTGGCGGGCAAGGACATCCTCCTTATAGAGCGCTTCGATCGTGCGAAGGCTAACGGCGGATGGCACCGCAAGGCCATGGTATCCGCCCTAACATTGCTTGAGCTGGACGAAATGATGGCCCGGTACGCCAGCTACGAACAGCTCGCCACGACCATCCGCCACCGTTTTACGGAACCCAAGGAGACGCTACGGGAGTTGTTTTCGCGCATTGTCTTCAACGTGCTCTGCGGCAACACGGATGACCATGCCCGAAATCACGCAGCCTTCTGGGACGGCACGAATCTGACGCTCACACCTGCCTATGATATTTGCCCGCAAAGCCGCACGGGCGGCGAGGCTACGCAAGCGATGCTTATATTGGGCCAGGATCGACACAGTCAGATTAGGCTCTGCCTAAAAGGCGCGCCGTCGTTTCTTCTCAACGAGGCGGAAGCCGTCGCGATTGTCGTGCATCAAATCAAGGCCATCAAGGAGTGCTGGTCAGCTGTTTGTGACGAAGCAGCGCTTGGACAAGTGGACCGAAATTTGTTTTGGCGCCGCCAGTTCCTCAATCCTTACGCCTTCATTGGCGCGCCGCAGGCCATAACAAGCCTGGTCAGCTAGTTCGATCGGAGACCAAACACATGAGCGACAAACACGCGATCGAAGTCTTCCAGGATCTCTCCATCCTTGGTCCCGAAACCAAGCGTGCAGAGCTGCGGGAGGCGCTTATTGCCGCGGCAGCAACGCCATGGGAGCGTGGGATAGACGCGGAGACCATGCCCTCAAGCTCGTCATTGAATATGAGTTCGGGCTTGATTTGTTGAAAGCCTACGATTCCCAGCGCGCGTGATGGCTTTTCCAGTCTCCGACATCGTGACGCGGGGCCCGGCGGTGCTGTGCCTCGACACCTGCATTATCCTCGACATCATGCGCGATCCGACGCGGGACAACGCCAATCCAGCGGATCGGCTCGCTGCGCTTTTGATTCTGTCCGCATTGCAATCGACGTCGCAGATCGTGGGTTTGCTTGCCGAACAGGTGCAGGTGGAATTCATGGAGCACGTTAAGAGCTTTCGAAATTGCGTGAGCGGTTGAGACGCCTCGATGCGATTAATGTCGCACTTGGCGGGCACGGCGTGGCCGATATCAGCCATTACGATAATCATGTGTCTCGATCGAAGGTGATTGCGGAGCGCGCGACCACCCCGGTACCTCAAGCCGACGAGACTACGTCCCGCGCCTTCAAACGGCTGAACGAGGCCCGGACGCCCGCAAGCAAGGGCTGAAACTGCGTTGTAATTGAGAACTTCTCTCGCGGCCGTGGCAGAGCTGAGCAAGGCGGGCCTGGCGTCAGTTGTCGTCTTTGCATCCTCAAACACGAAAGACTACGCCAGTGAAGTTGGACGCGCCCTAAGAACGGATCTCGCCGCCGAGTTCGCTGCGTTGAGAATGGAATACGCTCCAAACCTCTCGGCGGCGAAACACCTGCTTGGCTTATGAGACACGCGATCGATCTGACGACCGGCAATCAGAAATTACGAACCAATGCGCGCGCAGCCTCCTGCATGAGGCGCTGGTCGCATCACGCTCGCACGCCTTGCCTTGCGATTCGAGAGTCCGGCCGCAGAAAGCCGCGCCGGAAGGGGGCAAATCGCTGAAGCCGTTGCGCTCGAGGGGCGAGCCGTCGGCGGGCGGTCCTCGAAAATGGTCTATCTGAGCCGGTCTCGCCCGCCCGCGCGGCCGGAGAAACCGCAATTTTTTAAACGGAAATTCCCTGGAATCTGCCCGATCGCGGCGTGCGAGCGAGCTTTGTTGTGCAAGGCGGTTGCCATGCAAGCGCGAGTCGACGATATCCCTGTCCGCTGTCAGCGCGTCGATGGCTTCGTGCAGCGTGTCCCGCACGAAGAAGTGGGCAACCGGCCCCGGCGTATCAGCCTATTAAACTGATGATCCCGACATTGTGGCCGCAACGCCGGCTCGGTCAGGAACGCTGCCCGTACGAGGGGCGCCGCCGGGCCGAGCATCATTCACTACTCTTGAGTACGGCCAGCGGCGCTCGCTTCGCGCCATCAGCAATCATTCTCCGGAGAATCCTTTTGGAAGCGCATTCAGCACCTGATCTATGCTTTTTGCGGCAGTGTCGCTAAGCTCCTGGACGACGACCTTGACCTGCGGCTCCTTCTTGATTCATGCCTAGACGCGAGTGTGAGCTTTACTGATTCCCACCCGCTGTTCTCGTCTTTGCTTATTTGTACGATTCTACGCTCGAGCGCGCGATAGAGGTGGGGCGGAGCTTGCCCACGGAGTAGGTCTCCGCGACGAATGTTGCGATACCGGTAAGCTCCCCCTCTACAATACTCGACAAGGCGTCGATGACAAATCGAACGCAACCTGAAATAACCCCCGATACTCCTCTTCGCCTTGCTGATGCCGTGAAGATCGCGTTTCCCTTGGGAGGAATTACGGTCGCGGGCTTACGTCGCGAGCGCGATCGTAACCGATTGGTTATTGAGAAGATTGCCGGCAAGGAATTTACGACGCTGGCGCATATCGAACGGATGCGAGAGCTATGCCGCGAAGAAGCAAGGGGGCCAGACTTCAACTCAAGGCAGCGCGCCGAAACAAGAGCGGAAAGATCACTCACCAAGCAACCTGGATCATCAGAGACAACGGCCGGGATGTCGGCACAGGCTGCGCTGCAGACGAGATTGCGGCCGCGGAGGAAAGACTAAGGGACTACATAACCTCCAAACACACGCCAAAGCGACGCATCCGCCACATAGATTATATCGCAATCGCGGACGTCCTCTCGATTTACTTGGATGCCCAACTGGACAAGCTTCGCAGTCGCTTCAACGTCGATAGCGAAAGCGAAGATGCCGTCCCAGATATCCGCAAGTTCAAGAAGCGAATTGAGCGATTGAATGACTGGTGGGGTGCAAAAATGCTTGGCGAGGTCAATGGCGAGGCGTGTCGCTCCTACACCAAGTGGCGCGGCAAAAAGGGAGGCGCCCGGCGGGACCTCGAAGATGTACGCGCCGCCATTGGTCACCATGCAGCCGAAGGATTTCATCGAGAAATCGTCAAGGTCTCGCTGCCAGAGAAGGGCCAGCCGCGAGACAAGTGGCTGACGCGCAGCGATGCGGCCAAACTGATTTGGATCTGCTGGCGCTATCGCGAAATGCAGAAGGGCTCGCGTCGGCCGTTGGACGACGAAAAAGTCCCGACCAGCAAGCGTCCCCTCCGCCATCTTGCGCGGTTCATTTTGTTGGGGATCTACAGCGGAACTCGTGCAGGAGCTATAGCTGCCGCATCTCCCATTCCGGCGATCGGTCGCTCTTATGTCGACCTGGAGCGCGGCCGCTATTACCGTTTGAAACAGGGCACCGCCAAAACCAACAAACGGCAGCCGACGGTGCCGATCCCCTTGCGCTTGCTTGCACACCTGCGGCGCTGGCACCGGATTGATCCAGAGGCGAAGCATTTCGTCGAGTACAACGGAAGAGCCGTTAGCTCGGTCAAGACGGCGTTCAAGAACGCTGTGCGGCTTGCGGGACTTGGTTCGGGAATCTCCCCTCACACTTTGCGACACACCGCAGCGACTTGGCTCATGCAGAGAGGCGCGGACCCTTGGCAGGCAGCGGGTTATCTAGGCATGTCGCTTGAGGTGCTGCTCAACACCTATGGCCATCACCATCCCGATTATTTGTCCGATGCCGTCGAGAAAATCGCAAAGCGCGATCCAGCCGGCGAACGAAAAGCGCACGTATCTGGTGCGGTTTCTGGTGCGGTGATTCCGATCAGACGAAACGGCGCCTGATAAGTTACTGATTTCGTTGGTGGGCCCGGCAGGACTCGAACCTGCAACCAGACCGTTATGAGCGGCCGGCTCTAACCATTGAGCTACAGGCCCCGCCGCGAGACGGCCGCGGGAATGCGCGGCCGGCAACGGTGCGCGGTTCGTTTACAGGGATGGAGGCGGGGGTGCAATGCTGGCTCTGGCGGATGGAAACCCCTGGCGCAGCATCGCCGGCTATTTTCGAATAACCGAAATTGGTGATGATGCCCTTATAGTCCTGTTTTGCCCGACGGGTCAAATCGCTCTCGTCGAGGCTCGCTTTTTCAGTTCCGTAACCCCTTGTGATCACTTGATTTTTCTACTGTGCATGGGGTTGTTTTTCGCAGTTTTTGATTGGAGGGGGCCTTCCGTCCCCTCCAATGTCCTGCTGGCGAGCTGTAAGCACGCCGCTAGAGCCCGGTCTAATCCACCGAAACCCCGGCGAACTCTACCACCTTCTTCCACTTCTCGGTCTCGTCAGCGACCAGCTTGCCGAATTCGGCGGGCGTCATTGGCTTCGGGATGCCGCCATTCTCGGTCAGCCGCGCGATGACCTTCGGGTCCTTCAGGGCTTCGCCGACGGCCTTGTTGAGGATCTCGATCACCTCGGGCGGCGTGCCCTTTGGCGCGGAGATGCCGTAGAAGCCGACCGATTCGAAGCCCGGCACGGTCTCGGCGATCGCGGGCACGTCGGGCACGGTCGGCCAGCGCTGCGGCGAGGTGACGCCGAGTGCGCGGACAGTGCCGCCGCGCGACTGCTCGAGCGCGGAGGGCAGGTTGTCGAAGATCAGCTGCACCTTGTTGGAGATGATGTCGGGGAAGGCGATCGCCGAGCCGCGATAGGGCACGTGCACCATGTCGCACTTGGTCATCACCTTGAACAGCTCGGCCGACATGTGCACCGAGGTGCCGTTGCCGGACGAGGCAAACGAGATCTTGCCGGGATTGGCCTTGCAGTAGTCGATGAACTCCTGGACCGTCTTCGCGGGAAACGCGTTGGAGACAACCAGCATGTTGGTGAGCTGCATGATGCTGGCGACCGGCACGGTGTCGCGCAGGAAGTCGTAAGGCAGCTTCTTGTAGAGCGAGGTCGAGATCGCGTTGTTGGGCGCGACGAACAGCAGCGTGTAGCCGTCGGGGGCTGCGTTGATCGCGGCGGCGGCCGCGATGTTGCCGCCGGAGCCGGCGCGGTTCTCGACGATGAATTGCTGGCCGAGGCGATCCGAGAGCGCTTGCGCCATGATCCGCGCCACGATGTCGACCGGGCCACCGGCGGCGAAGCCGATCATCCAGTGCACGGGGCGGTCGGGATAGCCGGCGGCGGAGGCGGGAGGGGAGGCGTTGAGGAGAGTTGAAAGAAAAAGCAGCCCAAAAACAGTGTTACGCAAAATTCGCAACATGACGTCTCCCATTGTTCTATTGTCGTTGGGCTGCATGCTTTCACAAAAACCACCCGCTGCCTACATCGCCGCAAGTCGATGTTGACGCGGGGCGGCCGGGACTCATCATGAGATTCGCAATCACAATCCTTCTCGGCGCGGCGCTGCTCGCAAATCCACTCGCAAGCCCCGCCGCTGCTCAAACCGGAGGCAACGCCATTCCGCCCACCACACTCAGCCTGGGCACCGCGACGCCCGGCGGCGGCTTTCCGCTCTATGGCAACGCTTTTGCGGAAGTGATGAATGCGGCCGATCCGCAAATCACCATCGCGCCCCGCAACACCAAGGGCAGCAATGAGAACATTCCGCTGCTGGAGAAGGGCGAGCTCGATCTCGCGCTGGTCGCGGGCGAGCCGGCCTATGAGGCCTTCGCCGGCATCGGCCGCGCGCCTGTGCGGTTGAAGATTTTGACGGCGATCTATTCCAATCCCGGAATGTTCGTGGTCCGGGCGGACAGTCCGTACAAGACCATTCACGATCTCGTCGGCCAGCCCGTCGCCTTCGGCGCCAAAGGCTCGGGCCTGCCGATCTTGGCGCGCTATGTGCTCGATGGTCTCGGCCTCAAGCAGGACGAGGATTTCAAGGCCGTCTATCTCGACCGCGCCGGCGATGGCCCCGCGATGGTCGAGGACGGACGTGTTGCAGCACTCTGGGGCGCCGGTATCGGCTGGCCCGGTTTTGCCGCGGTGGCATCGGGTGCGTCAGGCGCGCGCTTCATTGCGCCCAGCGCTGAAGAGATCACGCGCATTCGCGCCAAGCATGCGTTCCTGAAGCCGCTGCTCGTGCCGGCCGGCTCCTATCCGAAGCAGGCCGAGCCGATCGCCTCGCTCGGCTCGTGGAGTTTCGTCCTCACGCGCGAGGACCTGCCCGATGACGTCGCCTATCGCCTCGCGAAGACGCTGCACGGCGTCGAGGCGACGTTCTGCAAGCAGCTCGCGCAGGCCTGCGAGACCACGGCGTCGAACACCGTCGCGGCAGCGCCGAAGCCGGAACTGATCCATCCGGGCGTGATGAAGTATTTTCGTGAGATCGGGGTGGTGAAGTAGCGAATGGCGAGTGGTGAATGGCGAATGGCGAATGGAGCCTTCCCCATTCGCCACTCCCTATTCGCAATTCGCCATCATCACTTCTTCACCAACGGACACGCCGGGTCCGGCGGCCCGAACGCCTTGTCGCCCGAGATGGTCGTGAGGATCTTGTAATAGTCCCACGGATATTTGCTCTCCTCCGGCGTCTTCACCTGCACCAGCCAGAGATCGTGCACCATCAGATTGTCATCGCGCAGTTTGCCGTTGCGGGCGAAGAAATCCTCGATCGGCTTTTCCCGCATCTTCGCCGCGACCTTGAGCGGATCGTCGGTGCCGGTCTCCTTGATGGCGTTGAGATAGTGCATCACGCTCGAATAGACGCCGGCCTGCCACATCGACGGCATCTTGTTCATCTTGGCGAAATAGCGCTTCGACCATTCGCGGGTCTTGTCGTCCATGTCCCAGTAGAACGACGTCGTCAGCAACAGTCCTTGGGCGGCCTGCAGGCCGAGGCCGTGGATGTCGGTGATCAGCGCCAGCAGCGCCGCCATCTGCTGGCCGCCCTTGAACACGCCGAACTCCGAGCCGGTCTTGATCTCGTTCATGTTGTTCGGGGGACCTGCGGCAATGCCGATGATCTTGGCCTTGGAGGCCTGCGCCTGCAGCACGAAGGAGGAGAGGTCGGGTGTTGCCAGCGGCGGCCGCACCGAGCCCAGCACCTTGCCGCCATTGGCGGTGACGACGCTGGAGGCGTCGCGCTCCAGCGAATGGCCGAAGGCGTAGTCGTCGGTGATGAAGAACCAGCTGTCGCCGCCGCGCTTGACCACCGCATCCGCGGTGCCGACCGCGAGCGCGCGGGTGTCGAACACCCACTGGATCGCATACGGCGAGCAGAACTTGCCGTGGAAGTCCGCCGTGCCGGTGGAGTGGGTGATGAACAGCCGCTTCTTCTCGTTGGCGATGTTCTGCACCGCGAGCCCGACCGCGGAGACCGGCACGTCGACGATCAGGTCGACCTGATCGACGTCATACCAGCGCCGCGCGATGCCGCCGCCGATGTCGGCCTTGAGCTGGTGGTCGCCGATCACGATGCTGATCGGCTTGCCGAGCACCTTGCCGCCGAAATCGTCGATCGCCATCTGCGCCGCCGTCACCGAACCCTGGCCGGTCGGCGCGGAGGCGGGGCCGTTCATGTCGGTGAGCACGCCGATCTTGACGATGTCATCGGAAACCTGCGCCGACGCCGCACCCGGCAGCAGCGCCGCCGTCAAGCACGTCGCGACAAAGCCGGCCGCGACCGGCAGTCCAAATCTCGTTGGATTCACGCTTGTCCTCCCCTGATCCGGCTCGTTGGCCGGTGTTGCCCGGGTATGCCCGGCTGAATTGGTTTCTTTTGCAACTATTTGGGGGCGGGCGTCAACGTCAGGCCGCGAAGCGGATCTGCCCCGCCGGCGAGGGATCGTAGCCGGTCAGCTCCTCGGCGCGCTGCCGCAGCCGCCTTTCGCTGAGGAACCGGATCAGGGCCTGCATCGGCGGGCGGAAATAGCTGCGTTGCCGCATTGCGAGATCAAAATTCTCCCAGACCAGCGGCACGAAGTCGAGCCCGGCCGAGCGCGCCGCTGCACGCGTCGCGATTCCGCAATCGGCCTGTCCCGCGCGGACGATCTCGGCGAGATCCGGCCCGGTGAGGGCCGGCGTCTCGACCCGGCGCAGATCGCGCGTCGCGGCGCCGGCGCGCTTCAACAGCACGTCGAGCAGCATCTGTGCGCCTGTGCCCTGTTGTCGCATCGCCATCCTGACACCGAGCGCAAGCACGTCGGAGAGGCCGCGCAGCCGCTTCGGATTGCCCGGCGGCAGCACGAGACCCTGCTCGCGGCGCACGAATGCGACCAGCACCGCATCATGCAGGTCCGGAGCGTCACGCAGCGCCGTCGCACTGGCGTCGGTGGCAAGATTGCCGTCGGCCTCCAGGCTGTGGAAGTGCACCGCCACCGCCATCACCTCGTCGCGCTGCAAGCGCTCGAGCCCGCGCGCGCTGCCCTCGCTCATCGATCCCAGGCCCGAGCCGGATTCACGCAGGCTCCAGTCCAAAAGCTCGTCCTGGCTGCCGCCCACCACCGGCGGCGGCTCCGCAGTCAGCATGCCGGCCGGACGCGCCAGTCCCGACAGGACCCAGAGGTCGAGCTCGTGCCGCGGGAAGAGCCACTTCCCGGTCACCTTGGTGCAGGGAATCGCGCCGGTGGTGACGAGTTCGTAGAGCTTGCGTTCACCGAGCCGAAGGTAGTCGGCGGCTTCGCTGGTCGTCAGGAATTCCATCCTGCATTCCTATGCAAATTCTTGCTTCTTTTTGGCGTTCGACGCAGGTGGAATTCTGCATTTCAATTTACGTCCGCCAGGACCATGCCCGATCATCTCGCTGCTTTGCAACACATCCTCACGCGCGATCTCTGCTTTGGTGAACGATCCCCAAGCACCCGCGTGGCGCGGGCCTTGCGGCCGTCGCGCTCGCAATTGCAATGGGCGCACCGCGCGAGCCGCATTGCCGAAATGTCCCGAGTGAGGAGCGCAACGCGCAAACGCGTCACGAGTGTGGCGCAATCGATCATCATCATGATTGCGTCATAGCCAATGGGAACCCGATCATGGTCGTCCGCCGCCTGTCCGTTGCACTCGCGCTTCTCTGCGGCCTCGCCGCGGGCATGGCGGCGTCATTTGCGGAGGACCGCGCGATCGTGCTGGCCTCGACCACGGCGACACAGGAGTCCGGCCTGCTCGATCATCTGCTGCCGATCTTCCGCGAGAAGACCGGCATCGAGGTGACGGTGATCGCGCGGCGCGCCGATGAAGTGCTCGACGGCGCGCGCAGGGGCGAGGTCGACGTCGTGCTGATGCACGCACGGCCGCAGGAGGAGAAGTTCGTCGCCGACGGTTTTGGCGAGAAGCGTTTTGACGTGATGTACAACGACTATGTGCTGATCGGACCGAAGAGCGATCCCGCCGCCGTGAAAGGCAAGGACATCGCCACTGCGCTGAAGGCGATCGAGGCCAAGGGCGCGCCGTTCGTGACGCGCGGCGATCGCTCGGGCACCCATGGCGCGGAGCTCGCGCTCTGGATCGTCGCCGGCATCGATATCGCTGCTGCCAAGGGCGCATGGTATCGCGAAGTCAAGCAAGGGATGGACGCAGCCCTCGACGCGGCGCGCACGGCGAACGCCTATGTGCTGTCCGACCGCGGCAGCTGGATCGCCTTCAAGGATCGCGGCGATCTCGACATCGTCGTCGAAGGCGACAAGCGGCTGCTCAATCAGTACGGCGCGATGCTGGTGAACTCCGAAAAATTTCCGAACGTGAAGAAGGAGCTGGGGCAGACCTTCATCGACTGGCTGATCTCGCCGGAGGGGCAGGCGGCGATCGCCGGCTACAAGGTCGACGGACAGCAGCTGTTCTTCCCCAATGCGGCCAAGTCCGGCGGCTGATCTTCGCATCGCCAGCGGTTGCCAAACCGGGCGATGCATGGTCCATCATGGCGCATGACCCAGCGCCTGCCGCCATCGCTGACGCCGCTCGACACTGCGCTCGCCGCGTTGCTGCGAGGCGTTGATCCGATCGCGACGATCGAGTTGCCCCTGACGGAGGCCGCCGGCTGCATCGCGGCAGGGACGCCGCTGCTTGTGGCGTCTCCGCCGCGCGACATCGCCGCTGCGGATGGCTGGGCGCTCTGCGCCAACGATATTGTCGGCGCGTCCGCCTATTCGCCGCTGCCTCTGATGACGGCGCCCGTTTGGGTCGATGCCGGCGACGCGATGCCGCCGGGATGTGATTGTGTGCTCGATGCCGACGCAGTCGAGGTGTCGGGTCCACTCGCCCAGGTGCTGGCGGAGGGCGTGCCCGGACAGGGCGTCAGGCGCGCCGGAAGCGACATCGCCGGGCGCGCGCCTGCCGTGGCAGAAGGGCATTTGATCAATTCTGCCACTTTGCTGCTCGCGCGCGCCGCCGGTGTTGAAAAGCTGAGCGTACGGCAACCGCGGCTGGGCATCGTCAACGTGCCGGGCGCAGCCGTGACGGCGCACATGATTGCCGAGATCGCGCGCGCCACAGGGCTGCAGGTGCAAGCGCGCGAAGCTGCCGCGCGAGATGTAGGATCGATCGCGGAAGTGCTCGGCAGTCTCACCTGCGATCTCGTCGTGACGATCGGCGGCAGCGGCGCCGGCCGCCGGGATGCCGCGGTCAGCGCGCTAGCCCGGCATGGTGACGTGTTCGCCCACGGCCTCGCGCTTCAGCCCGGGCGCACCGCCGCGGTCGGGCGGCTCGGACAGGTTCCCGTCGTCGCCTTGCCCGGCTCGCCCGACCATGCGCTTGCGGCCTGGCTCGCGCTCGTGCTGCCGCTCGTCGATCGGCTGTCGGCGCGGCAGTTACGCCGACGCATGACCCTGCCGCTTGCGCGAAAAATCGCATCCAGTGTCGGCATCGCCGAAATCGCCCTGCTGGCCGAGGAACATCACGCGTGGCTCCCGCTTGCGGTGGGGGAATGGCCGCTTCAGGCCATTGCCCGGGCCGATGCATGGCTGCTCGTTCCCGCCAGCCACGAGGGATTTGCGGCAGGAACGCCGGTCGATGCCTATCTGATGCGGGAATGATATGGGTTTGGCATGACGATGATCCCGCAATCGCAAGACCGCAGCGCGCTCGAGCAGGAGCAGTTCCTCAAGATCCTCTCTCGCGAGGACGCGCTGGCGCGTTTTGAAGCTGCGTTGTTCCCGCGCGCGGTCCCGAGCGAGGCGCGCAAGCTTGCCGATGCGCTCGGCGCGGGGCTGGCCGAAGACATCACGGCGCCGATCGACGTTCCGCCTTTCGACCGTTCCAATGTTGACGGCTTTGCCGTGCGCTCGGCCGATCTCGCCACGGCCGGCGAAGGCGCGCCCGTTCGCCTTGTGCTGAACGGCGAGACCATTCACTGCGGCACCGCGCCGAAGCTGCAAGTGGCGACAGGAACCGCAACGCCGATCGCAACCGGCGGGCCGTTACCACGCGGCGCCGACGCCGTCGTCATGGTCGAGCATACCCAGCCCGCCGGATCCGATGCGATCGACGTCCGGCGAGCCGTTTCGCCTGGACAGTTCGTGTCCTACGCCGGCTCCGACATCGCGCGCGGCGAGGCGCTGCTGCGCGCCGGCACGATCATCGGCTCGCGCGAGATCGGCATGCTGGCGGCCTGCGGCATCGCCGAGGTGACCGTCGCGCGCAAGCCGCGTGTTGCCGTGATCTCCACCGGTGACGAACTGGTTCAGCCCGGCGAGGCGCTTGCGCCGGCTGCGATCTACGACACCAACGGCGCCATCGTCGCCGCCGCGATCGACGAGAACGGCGGCGAGGCGGTGTTCCTCGGCGCCATTCCCGACGATGAGGCAAAACTCGAAGCCGCCATGCGCCGCGCGCTGGTGGACGCCGACATGCTGGTGCTCTCGGGCGGCACCTCGAAGGGCGCGGGCGACGTGTCCCATCGCATCATCGGCCGGCTCGGCCAGCCCGGCATCATCGCGCATGGCGTCGCGCTCAAGCCCGGCAAGCCGCTGTGCCTTGCGGTGTGCGACGGCAAACCGGTGGTGATCCTGCCGGGCTTTCCGACCTCGGCGATGTTCACATTCCACGACATGATCGTGCCGGTGTTGCGCAAAATGGCCGGGCTGCCGCCGCGCTCCGATGCCAAGGTGAACGCAACCGTGCCGGTGCGCATCGTCTCCGAACTCGGCCGTACCGAGTTCGTCATGGTCTCGCTGGTCGGCGGCAAGGACGGCCTGATCGCCTATCCCTCCGGCAAGGGGTCCGGTGCGATCACATCGTTCGCGCAGGCCGACGGTTTTCTGCGCATCGACGCGCTCGCCGACCAGATGCCGGCGGGCACCGACGCCGAGGTGACGCTGTTCACGCCGCATGTGCGGGTGCCCGATCTCGTCATCGTCGGCAGCCATTGCACCGGCCTCGATCTCGTCACGGCGCAACTCGCGCATGCGGGGCTGACCGTGCGCTCAATCGCGGTCGGCAGCCTCGGCGGACTCGCGGCGGCGAAGCGGGGCGAATGCGATCTCGCGCCGATCCATCTGTTCGACGACAAGACCGAAACCTACAACAGGCCATATCTCGTCGACGGTCTCGAGCTCGTGCCGGGCTGGCGGCGGATGCAGGGCATCGTGTTCCGGAACGGCGACAAGCGTTTTGAGGGGCTCGGTGCGAAGGAAGCCGTCGCCGCCGCGCTCGCGGACTCCGCCTGCATCATGGTCAACCGCAACCAGGGCGCCGGCACGCGCATCCTGATCGACCGGCTGCTCGGCGGTGCGCGCCCGGAAGGTTACTGGAATCAGCCGCGCTCGCACAATGCCGTGGCTGCGGCTGTCGCGCAGCACCGCGCCGACTGGGGCATGACCATTGCGCCGGTCGCCCATGCGGTCGGCCTTGGTTTCATTCCGTTCGCGGAAGAGCATTATGATTTCGCGCTGGTGACGGCGCGCAAGCAGCGGCCGGCCGTGCAGGCCTTTCTCGACGCACTCGGCTCGGATGAGGCGCGTACTGCGCTGGAGCGGGCGGGCTTCCGGCCTGCATAGATCGACGACGCGGCGTTCAAGCCGCGCGACAGGGTGGGGGACGCGATGGCAAGGCCGCTTTCGGTTGCGATCGTCGGTGCCGGCATGGGCGGGCTTGCGACGGCCGCGGCGCTTCGGCGCGTCGGTATCGATGTGATGCTCTACGAGCAGGCCTCCCAGTTTGCCCGCATCGGCGCCGGCATCCAGATCGGCTGCAACGCGATGAAAGTGCTGCGCGCCCTGGGGCTGGAGGCGCGGATGCGCGAGCACTCGTTCTATCCTCGTTCCTGGAACAATCGCGACTGGAAGAGCGGCGACATCAAGTTCGACATGATTTTTGGCGAGAACGCCGAAGAGAAGTTCGGCGCGCCCTATCTGCTCGCCCATCGCGGCGATCTCCACGCTGCGCTGGCGAGCGCGGTGCCGAACGAATTTGTGAGGCTCAATCACAAGCTCGTCGGTCTCGACCAGACCGGCGATGGTGTCCGGCTGACCTTTGCGGATGGCACGCGTGCCGTCGCCGATGCCGTGGTCGGCGCGGACGGCGTCCATTCGACGGTCCGCGATATCCTGTTCGACGCCGCGCCGGCCAAATTCACCGGCCGCATCGCCTATCGCACCACCTATCCCGCCGCGCTGCTCGGCGGCGCAGGGATCGACGACTGCACCAAATGGTGGGGGGAGGACCGCCATATCGTGATCTATTACGTCAAGCCTGACCGCAGCGAGGTCTATCTCGTCACCAGCCAGCCCGAGCCGGACTTTCGCATCGAGTCCTGGTCGGCGAAGGGCGACGTGCGCGATCTGCGCACATCATTCGAAGGCTTTCATCCGCAGGTCGCTCGGGTGCTCGCCGCCTGTCCCGACGTGCACAAATGGGCGATCATGGACCGTGACGCGCTGGAGCGCTGGGCCGACGGCAAGGTGACGTTGCTCGGCGATGCCTGTCATCCGATGACGCCCTACATGGCGCAGGGTGCGGCGATGGCGATCGAGGACGCCGCCGTGCTGTCGCGCTGCCTCGACGGTGTCGGCCGCGACGGCGTCGCCAATGCGTTCCGCCGCTTCGAGGCGACGCGCAAGGAGCGTACCACGCGGGTGCAGGAGACCTCGCGCGCCAACATCTGGCTGAAGGAGCGCACTGATACGAGCTGGGTCTACGGTTACGACGCCTGGGAAGTGCCGCTGGCGGCTTGAGCGGCAGGCTCGCACTTGCGCCGACGCTTCTTGTCAGGACGCCGCATCCAGTGCGGCCAGCCGCTCGGCTTCGGCGATGTCCTCGACCGTGTTGGCGTTGAAGAACGGATCGAGCGGCTCGGCCGGCCATGTCACCGTTGCGAGCGGATAGCGCGCGGTCCAGCGGTCGATCTTGCGGAGGTCCTCGACGACCAGCGCGTGACGCAGCTGGTCGCGCAAGGCGACGCGCCACAAGCCGATCACAGGATGCGACTGGTCGCCTGATGCGGCGACCGCAAGCTGGGCGTTCTCGCGTTCCCGCGCCTCGTGCAGGCGCGCGACGAGATCGCGTGGCAGGAACGGGCAGTCGCCTGCGGCGCTCAGCACCCATTCGATGTCAGGCCGGTTCGCCGCCGTCCAGTCGAGCGCGGCGAGAATGCCGGCGAGGGGCCCGGGAAAGCCGGGTACGTCATCGGCGACAACGGGCAGGCCGAACGTCGCGAAACGTGCGGGATCGCCGTTCGCATTGAGGATCAATCCGCTACATTGCGGCGTCAATCGTGCGATCACGCGCTCAAGGATGGTGCGGCCGCCGATGGTCCGCATCGGCTTGTCGCCGCCGCCCATGCGCCGTGCGAGGCCGCCTGCGAGCAGCACGCCCTGCGTTTCCGGAAAGTCAGTCGTCACCACCTTCACCCTTGCGTTTGTGCTTCGCCGATTCCTCCTCGACGTAAGCAAGGTTCTGGTCGTAGACGATCCGCTCTTCGCCCGCGAGCACGATGAAGCGCTTGCCGCGCGTGCGGCCGACCAGCGTCAGTCCGACCTGGCGAGCGAGATCGACGCCCCAGGCGGTGAAGCCGGAGCGCGACACCAGGATCGGAATGCCCATGCGCACGGTCTTGATCACCATTTCCGAGGTCAGCCGTCCCGTGGTGTAGAGGATCTTGTCGGAGGCATCGACGCCGTGGCGGTACATCCAGCCCGCGATCTTGTCGACCGCGTTGTGACGGCCGACGTCCTCGGTGTAGCAGAGCGGCTCGCCCTCCTTGCACAGCACGCAGCCATGGATCGCGCCGGCCTCCAGATAGAGAGAGGGCATGGTGTTGATGGTCTGCGTCATCTGGTAGAGCCAGGAGGTGCGCAGCTCTGCCTTCGGCAGAGCGACGCTCTCGACCGCCTCTAACAGGTCGCCGAACGCGGTGCCCTGCGCGCAGCCCGAGGTCTGGGTGCGCTTCTTCAGCTTGGCTTCGAAATTGGTGTGATGTGAGGTGCGCACCACCACCACCTGGAGGTCGTCGTCGTATTCGACCTCGGTGACCTCGTCATTATATTTCAGCATGTTTTGGTTGAGCAGATAGCCCAGCGCCAGATATTCCGGGTAGTCGCCGATCGTCATCATGGTGACGATCTCCTGCGAATTCAGGTAGAGCGTCAGCGGCCGTTCCATCGGCACCTTGATCTCGATCTTGGCGCCGGCCTGGTCGGTGCCGGTCACGCGCTCCGTCAGGCGCGGGTCGTCAGGGTTCGGAACGATCAGGGGCACCGGGGCTTTGTCGATCTTCATCATGGCCGTGACGTTAGCATGACATTCGGGTCAAGCCGATATAAGCATGCTCACGACGATGGAGAAGGCGGTTCCGGCCGCATGACACGGCTGGCGGAGATCGAGTTGCGATGAAAGTCATCGGCCTTGCGGGCTGGAGCGGTGCGGGCAAGACCACGCTGTTGACGCGGCTGATCCCGCATTTCAACGCGCAAGGCCTGCGCGTCTCCGTCATCAAGCATGCCCATCACCAGTTCGACGTCGACGTGCCCGGCAAGGATTCCTGGCGCCACCGCGAGGCCGGCGCGGCCGAGGTGCTGGTTGCGTCGTCGAACCGCTGGGCCCTGATGCATGAGTTGCGCGGCGCGGCGGAGCCGCGGCTGCCGGAACTATTGAGCAAGCTGTCAGCCGTCGATCTCGTCGTGGTCGAGGGCTTCAAGCGCGAGCCGCACCGCAAGATCGAGGTGCATCGCGCCGGCAACGGCAAGCCGCTGCTGTTTCCCGATGATCCCGGGATTGTCGGGATTGCGACCGATAGCGCCATTGAAACCCGCCTGCCGACCGTCCATCTCGATGATATCGAGGCCGCCGCGGCATTGCTGCTGCGTGCGGCGATGCCGGTCGAGGAAGCGGTGGCAAAAAGCGCCGCGATACGCTGACGAGGCACCATGGCGCAACTGTCGGACGATTGCTTTGCCTTCGGTGGACCGATGATGTCGGTCGATGAGGCCGTTGGTCTGATCACGACCCGCGTCAACGCGATTGCCGATCTGGAGACGGTAGCGCTCGTCGATGCCGATGGACGCGTGCTCGCGCGCGATATCGCGGCGCCCCTGCCGCTGCCGCCTTTCACCAACTCCGCCGTCGACGGTTACGCCGTGCGCAATGCCGACCTTCCGGACAGCGCGGAACGGGCATTCCCGCTCGACGGTCGCATCCAGGCCGGCGGCCTTGCGCAGGCGCCGATCAAGGCCGGCCACACTGTGCGCATCTTCACGGGCGCGCCGATGCCGCCTGACGCCGAGACCGTCTTCATGCAGGAAGACGTTCGCCTCGATGAGGCCGGCAGAGTCGTGCTGCCGCCGGGGCTGAAGCCCGGCGCGAATGTCCGCCCGGCGGGCGAGGACATTCCGCAGGGACACGTCGCGCTGCGGGCCGGCCAGCGCTTGCTGCCGCAGCATGTCGCGCTTGCTGCAGCATTCGGCCTTGTCAGGCTCGACGTCGTCAGGCGCATCCGCGTCGCCGTGTTCTCGACCGGTGACGAGCTGGCTTCGCCCGGCGAGCCGCGCGTGGCGTCACAGCTGTTCGATTCCAACCGCTTCATGCTGATGGCGATGTTGCGCCGGCTCGGCTGCGAGGTCTCCGACCTCGGCATCTTGCGCGACGAGCGCAATGCGCTCGCGGATGGATTGAAGCAGGTTGCAGGCAGCCACGATCTGATCCTCACCACCGGCGGCGTCTCGACCGGCGAGGAGGACCACGTCAAGGCGGCGGTCGAGAGCATCGGCTCGCTGGTGCTGTGGCGGATGGCAATCAAGCCCGGCCGTCCCGTGGCGATGGGCATCATCGGCGGCACGCCGCTGATCGGCCTGCCCGGCAATCCCGTCGCCAGTTTTGTGACCTTCGTCCACGTGGTGCGGCCGACGGTGCTGGCGCTTGCGGGCAGTCTGCCGGAGCCGCTGTTGCCGATTCCGGTGCGCGCCGCGTTCACCTACAAGAAGAAGATCGGCCGCCGCGAATATGTTCGCAGCTCGTTGCGACGCGGAGAGGACGGTGCGTTGGAAGCGGTCAAGTTTCCGCGCGAAGGCGCAGGGCTGTTGTCGTCACTGGTCGAGACCGATGGCCTCATCGAACTCGGCGACGACATCACGCGTGTCGAGCCGGGACAGAGCGTAGGTTTCTTGTCCTATGCGGACTTGCTCTGAGGCCTCGCGTTGACGCGATCGCCTCACCCCGCCATGTTGCGCCCATGACCAGAACCACGCTCGATCTCACCGGGTTGAAATGCCCGCTACCTGCCCTGAAGACGCGCAAGGCGCTCAAACCGTTACAGCCGGGCGATCAGCTCGAAGTGCACTGCACCGACCCCTTGTCGGTGATTGACATTCCGAACCTGATCCGCGAGACGGGCGACACGGTGGAGATCACCGAGCGCAACGAGGCGCGCATCGTGTTCTTGATAGAAAAGATCAATGGTTCAATAGAGAAAACCAATGGTGCACTGCGTTCGTAGTGCGCGGTCACTCTGCTGATACCTACCTTTTGTCTATCGACATCAATCGTGGCTTCTGCCCCAATTGACAACCTCCGTGCAGGCGCGGAGGTTGAGCTTTGTCTGCGATACGCGGATGAGCGGGCCAAACTCGCGAAGCCTGCACGGTGTATCGGCATAGAGCCCCGCTCGAGGGGTTAACGACTCGGGTGCGCGTGACGATCCTGGCGCGCGTCGAATGATTGTGCGGAGCAGCAGGGACCGTTGGCTGCACCGCAATGGGCTGAGGACCAGGATTGCAGCGGCAGGCTTGCTCAGAAGGGCAACTGCAGGGGAGGACTACATGGCAACAATCGAGAGCGCTGGAACACTTTCGGGTGCCGGCGCAGGTTTTCTGGATCGCGAACGAACCATCGCGACCGCCGGCTTCAATCGCTGGCTGGTGCCGCCGGCTGCGCTCTGCATCCATCTCTGCATCGGCATGGCCTACGGCTTCTCGGTGTTCTGGCTGCCGCTGTCGCGCGCGATCGGATTGAGCGCGCCGAAAGCATGTCCGGACATGTCGCTGTTTCAGGAACTGTTCACGACCAGCTGCGACTGGAAGGTCGCCAGCATGGGGTGGATGTACACGCTGTTCTTCGTGCTGCTCGGTATCGCGGCCGCGGTTTGGGGCGGCTGGCTGGAGCGTGTGGGCCCGCGCAAGGCCGGCTTCGTCTCGGCGCTGTGCTGGTGCGGCGGTCTCTTCCTCGGTGCGATCGGGGTCTACACCCATCAGCTCTGGCTGTTGTGGCTGGGCTCGGGCGTGATCGGCGGCATCGGTCTCGGCCTTGGCTATATCTCGCCGGTGTCGACGCTGGTGAAGTGGTTTCCGGACCGCCGCGGCATGGCGACCGGCATGGCCATCATGGGCTTCGGCGGCGGCGCCATGATCGGCGCTCCGCTGGCGAACCTGTTGATGAACTACTTCAAGACCCCGACCTCGGTCGGCGTCTGGGAGACCTTCGTCGCGATGGGCGTCATCTACTTCGTGTTCATGATGATCGGCGCGTTCCGCTATCGCTTGCCGCCGCCCGGCTGGCAGCCCGAGGGCTGGACGCCGCCGTCGAAGGCCAACGCGATGATCTCGAAGAGCAACGTCCATCTCAACGACGCGCACAAGACGCCGCAGTTCTGGCTGATCTGGTGGGTGCTGTGCCTGAACGTGTCGGCCGGCATCGGCGTGATCGGCATGGCCTCGCCGATGCTCCAGGAGATCTTCGCCGGCAAGCTGATCGGCCTGCCTGAAGTCGGCTTCAACGCGCTCGACGCCGGGCAGAAGGCGCAGATCGCCGCGATCGCCGCGGGCTTCGCCGGATTGCTGTCGCTGTTCAACATCGGCGGCCGCTTCTTCTGGGCATCGCTGTCGGACAAGATCGGGCGCAAGAACACCTACTACACGTTCTTCATCCTCGGCATCGTGCTCTACGCGCTGGCGCCGACGTTTGCGGCGATGGGCTCGAAGCTCCTGTTCGTGCTCGGCTTCGGCATCATCCTGTCGATGTATGGCGGCGGGTTCGCCACCGTGCCGGCCTACCTTGCCGACATGTTCGGGACTCAGTTCGTCGGCGCCATCCACGGCCGGCTGCTGACGGCGTGGTCCACCGCGGGCATCATCGGCCCCGTCGTGGTGAACTACATCCGCGAGTTCCAGCTCGCGGCGGGCGTGCCGCGCGATCAGCTCTACAACACGACCATGTACATCCTGTGCGCGATGCTGATCGCGGGCCTGATCTGCAACTACCTGATCAAGCCGGTCGATTCGAAGTGGCACATGAAGGAAGCCGACGTCGCCAAGCTGCAAGCGGCGAGCGCCAGCGCCGCTGCCGCGGGACCGCACGGCTCCTACGGCATCGGATTCGGCGGGCTTGACGTCAAGGCGGCGATGTTCTGGGCCTTCGTCGGCGTTCCCCTGCTTTGGGGTGTCTGGAAGACGCTGGAGAGCGCGGTCAAGATCTTCTGATCGCCGTTGAGACTGCCGCGGGATGCTGATCATCGGCGTCCCGCGGCGTTCGCCTTTTAGACATCATCGAGAGTCGGACTTAATCAAGAGTGGGACTTAGGGGGATTGAAATGCTTCGCACCCGAATTTGCCTTGTGGCCGTGTTGCTTGTCGCTGGCCTTCATGCCGCATCCGCGCAGACGACGCCGCCGGCGGCGCCTGCCGCAACGACCGAAGCCAAGCCGGGCAAGATCAAGCTCACCATGCAGAAGCTGAAGGACATGAAGGCGAAGTGGGCGGCCAACAAGCCGAAGCTCAAGGCCTGCCGCGCCGACGTGAAGTCCAAGGGCCTCGCTGGCGACGACCGCTGGTTCTACATCGAAGAGTGCATGAACAAGACGTGAGGCCGCGCCGCAAATAGGGTCGATGAAGGGGCATGGAGCCGGGCGGCTGCATGCCCCTTAAATGCTTATCGGAACGCATGAATTCTCTTGGCATCTGGTATGCCAAAGGCTAGGGTTGGACTCGTTCTAAAGAAGAGATACGAGACGCATCGATGAGTCACGACGTGCACGAGGTCCGCTCGTTCGAACATCCGGGCGAGGGACGGAAGCGAGCCAAGGCCACGCCCAAGGGGCGGCAGGTCGATCCCACCGCCGCACACGAGATCGAGCAGTTGCTCGGCGACAGGCCGCGGCGGCGCGATCTGCTGATCGAATATCTGCACCTGATCCAGGACAAATATCACCAGATCTCGGCCGCACATCTCGCCGCGCTTGCCGACGAGATGAAGCTCGCCTTCGCGGAAGTATTCGAAACCGCGACCTTCTACGCCCATTTCGACGTCGTGAAGGAAGGCGAGCCTGATATCGCGCCGCTGACGATCCGCGTCTGCGATTCTCTCACTTGCGCGATGCTGGGCGGCGAGAAGCTGCTCGCGGATTTGCAGAGTACATCGGGTCCCGGCATCCGCGTCGTGCGCGCGCCCTGCGTCGGCCGCTGCGATACCGCGCCGGCGGCTGAGGTCGGTCACAATTTCGTCGATCACGCGACCGTGGCCAATGTGATGGCGGCGGCGAAGGCCGGCGATACCCACGCGCATCTGCCTGAGTACGTTGACTACGACGCCTATATCGCCGGCGGCGGCTACAAGCTGCTCCATCGCGTGCGCTCGGGTGAGTTGCCGAAAGACGATCTGCTGAAGGCGCTCGACGACGCCTCGCTGCGCGGTCTCGGCGGCGCCGGCTTCCCCACGGGCCGGAAATGGCGCGCGGTGCTGGGCGAAGCCGGCCCGCGGCTGATGGCGATCAATGGCGACGAGGGCGAGCCTGGCACGTTCAAGGACCGCGTCTATCTCGAAAGCGATCCGCATCGCTTCATCGAAGGCATGCTGCTCGGCGCGCATGTCGTGCAGGCCTCCGACGTCTACATCTATCTGCGCGACGAATATCCGGCATCGCGCGAGATCCTCGAGCGCGAGATCGCAAAGCTTCCGCCGGGCGGTCCGACGCTGCACATGCGCCGCGGCGCCGGCGCCTATATTTGCGGGGAAGAGTCCTCGCTGCTCGAAAGCATCGAGGGCAAGCGCGGGCTGCCCAGGCACAAGCCGCCTTATCCGTTCCAGGTCGGCCTGTTCGGCCTGCCGACGCTGATCAACAACATCGAGACGCTGTGGTGGGTGCGCGACATCGTCGAGAAGGGCGCGGACTGGTGGAAGGGCAATGGCCGCCATGAGCGTCACGGCCTGCGCAGCTTCTCGGTCTCGGGCCGCGTCAAGAACCCCGGCATGAAGCTGGCACCCGCCGGCATCACCGTGCGCGAATTGATCGACGAATATTGCGGCGGCATGGCCGACGGGCACCAGTTCTATGCGTACCTGCCGGGCGGCGCGTCGGGCGGCATTTTGCCAGCTTCCATGGACGGCATCCCGCTCGATTTCGGCACGCTGGAGAAATACGGCTGCTTCATCGGCTCGGCCGCGATCGTGATCCTGTCGCAAAAGGACAGCGTGCGCGCGGCCGCGCTGAACCTGATGAAGTTCTTCGAGGACGAGAGCTGCGGCCAGTGCACGCCGTGCCGTGTCGGAACCCAGAAGGCGGCGCAGCTGATGCAGAAGCCGGTCTGGAACCGCGCACTTCTGGAAGAATTGAGCCAGGCGATGCGCGATGCCTCGATCTGCGGGCTCGGACAGGCGGCATCGAATCCGTTGTCCACCGTGATCAAATATTTCCCTGACGAGTTCAAGGAAGCGGCCGAATGACCAAAATTACGTTCGAGCTCGACGGCAAGCAGGTCGAAGCCAAACCCGGCGAAACGATCTGGCAAGTCGCCAAACGCCAAGGCCGCGAGATTCCGCATCTGTGCTATTCGCCGGCGCCCGATTACCGCCCCGACGGCAATTGCCGCGCCTGCATGGTCGAGATCGAGGGCGAGCGCGTGCTCGCCGCGTCCTGCAAGCGCACCCCGTCCGTCGGCATGAAGGTGAAGACCGAGTCCGCGCGTGCGGTGTCGGCGCAAAAAATGGTGATGGAGCTGCTCGTCGCCGATCAGCCGGCGCGCGAGACCTCGCACGATCCGGATTCGAAGCTCTGGCACTGGGCCGAGACCACAGGCGTCACCGAGAGCCGCTTCCCCGCCGCCGAGCGCTGGGCGACCGACGCCAGCCATCCGGCGATGCGCGTCAATCTCGATGCCTGCATCCAGTGCGGCCTCTGCGTGCGCGCCTGCCGCGAGGTCCAGGTCAACGACGTCATCGGCATGGCGTATCGCAGCCATGGCTCGAAGATCGTGTTCGACTTCGACGATCCCATGGGCGAGTCCACCTGCGTCGCCTGCGGCGAGTGCGTGCAGGCCTGCCCGACCGGCGCGCTGATGCCGGCCGTCATGCTCGACGAGAAGCAGACCCGTGTCGTCTACGCCGACAAGAAAGTGGATTCGCTCTGCCCGTTCTGCGGCGTCGGCTGCCAGGTGACCTACGAGGTCAAGGACGAGAAGGTGATCTACGCCGAGGGTCGCGACGGTCCTGCCAATCACAACCGTCTCTGCGTCAAGGGCCGCTTCGGCTTCGACTATATCCACCATCCGCATCGTCTGACCAAGCCGCTGGTGCGGCTGCCGAATGCGAAGAAGGATTCCAACGACCAGGTCGACCCGGCCAATCCCTTCACGCATTTCCGCGAAGCGAGCTGGGAAGAAGCGCTCGACATCGCAGCCAAGGGCCTCGTCAAGATCCGCGACGAGAAGGGCGTGAAGGCGCTGGCCGGCTTCGGCTCGGCCAAGGGCTCGAACGAAGAGGCCTATCTGTTCCAGAAGCTGGTGCGCACCGGTTTCGGCTCGAACAATGTCGACCATTGCACGCGGCTCTGCCACGCCTCGTCGGTGGCGGCGCTGTTCGAAGGCCTGAGCTCGGGCGCGGTGTCGGCGCCGTTCTCGGCTGCGATGGATGCCGAGGTGATCTGGGTGATCGGCGCTAATCCGACCGTGAACCATCCGGTCGCCGCGACCTTCATCAAGAACGCGGTCAAGCAGAATGACGCCAAGCTGTTCGTGATGGACCCGCGCCGGCAGTCGCTGTCGCGTCACGCGACCAAGCATCTGCAGTTCAAGCCGGGCTCCGACGTCGCCATGCTGAATGCGATGATCAACACGATCATCACCGAAGGCCTGACCGACGACCAGTATATCGCCGGTTACACCGAGGGATTTGAGGACCTCAAGGAGAAGATCAAGGAGTTCACGCCGGAGAAGATGGAGCCGATCTGCGGCATCCCGGCGCAAACTCTGCGCGAGGTTGCGCGCACCTATGCGCGGGCAAAATCGTCGATCATCTTCTGGGGCATGGGCATCAGCCAGCATGTCCACGGCACCGACAATGCGCGCTGCCTGATCGCGCTCGCGCTGATCACCGGCCAGGTCGGCCGTCCCGGTACAGGTCTGCATCCGCTACGCGGCCAGAACAACGTGCAGGGCGCCTCCGACGCCGGCCTGATCCCGATGTTCCTGCCGGATTATCAGCCGGTCAGCCGCGACGATCTGCGCGGCAATTTCGAAAAACTGTGGCAGCAGGATCTCGATCCCGTCCGCGGCCTGACCGTGGTCGAAATCATGAATGCGATCCATGCCGGCGAGATCACGGGCATGTATATCGAGGGCGAGAATCCCGCGATGTCCGATCCCGATCTCCAGCATGCGCGCCAGGCGCTCGCCATGCTCGATCATCTCGTCGTGCAGGATCTCTTCGTCACCGAGACCGCGTTCCACGCCGACGTCATCCTGCCGGCCTCGGCCTTTGCCGAAAAGGACGGCTCCTTCACCAACACCGATCGCCGCGTGCAGCTCGCGCGCCAAGTGATCAAGCCGCCGGGCGATGCGCGGCAGGATCTCTGGATCATCCAGGAGATCGGCAAGCGGATGGGCCTGCCCTGGAATTATTCCGGCCCCGGCGACGTCTACACCGAGATGGCGGAGTTGATGCCCTCGCTCAAGAACATCAGCTGGGAGCGGCTGGTGCGCGAAGGTGCCGTGACCTATCCGGCCGATGATCCGAACAAGCCCGGCAACGAGATCATCTTCACCACGGGCTTCCCGACCGCGAGCGGCCGCGGCAAGATCGTGCCGGCCAAGGTCATCCCGCCGGATGAGCTGCCCGACGCCGAATATCCGATGGTGCTCTCGACCGGCCGCGTGCTCGAGCATTGGCACACCGGCTCGATGACCCGCCGCGCGCAGGTGCTCGACCAGATCGAGCCGGAGGCGGTCGCGTTCATGTCGCCGAAGGACATGCACCGGAAGAAGCTCGCGCCCGGCGATTTCATCCGGCTGGAGACCCGCCGCGGTGCGGTCGAGGTCAAGGTCCGCTCCGATCGCGATGTGCCGGAGAACATGGTGTTCATGCCGTTCTGCTACGCGGAAGCCGCGGCGAACCTCCTGACCAATCCGGCGCTTGATCCCTTCGGCAAGATCCCGGAGTTCAAGTTCTGCGCGGCCAGGGCCGAGAGGGCGGAGATGCGGGACGCGGCGGAGTAATCTTTGCCGCCCTTCGCCGGGACGGCGGCCGAGTGTGTGGACGCAGGTGTGCCCACACCGTCATTGCGAGCGCAGCGAAGCAATCCAGAACTGCCTCCGCGGTAAGATTCTGGATTGCTTCGTCGCTTCGCTCCTCGCAATGACGGTGGTAAACATCGCACATGTCCAAAGTCACCCCAGCCACGCGCGCGCTTGCAGCCGCCGGCGTTGCCTTCACCGTCCACACCTACGACTACGATCCTGACGCCGAGAGCATCGGGCTCCAGGCGGCGTCGGCCCTTGGTGAAGATCCGGCGCTCGTGCTGAAGACGCTGATGGCGTTGGTGGACGGCAAGCCGATCTGCGTCGTCGTCCCGTCCGACCAGGAAGTCTCCATGAAAAAGCTCGCCGCGGCCGCGAGCGGCAAGTCGGCGCAGATGATGAAGCCACCCGAGGCCGAGCGCGTCACCGGCTACAAGGTCGGTGGCATCAGCCCGTTCGGGCAGCGCAAACCGGTGCGCACCGTGATCGAGCAGAACGCGCTCGCGCATGATCAGGTCTATCTCAACGGCGGCCAGCGCGGCTTGCAGGTTCGGCTGAAGCCGGGCGACGTTCGGGATGTCCTGAAAGCGGTCGTCGTGGATGTGGTCGCGTGAGCGCCCTGGCGCTACTGCTTCTGCAGCAGCTTGAGCCGGCAGCGCAACGCCTCGCGGATATGCGCCCGCGCAAGCTGCTCGGCCTTGTCGCCGTCGCGCGCGGCGATGGCCTCGATGATGGCCTGGTGCTCGCCGTGACTGGTCGAGGGACGGCCTGTCACCGTGAAGGTGGTCGGGCCCAGCAGCGCGATCCAGTCCTGCAATTCGCGCGAGGCGTTGTCGAGATAGCGGTTGCGCGCGGCGCGGCAGATGGCTTCGTGGAAGGCGCGGTTGAGCCGCGCCATTTCGGCAGCGTCTGACGCCGACGCCTCGACAAAGGCCTGCTCGATATCTCGGAGTGCATCGACTTCGGGCGTGGAGGCGTGCTCGGCGGCCAGGCGCGCTGCAGCACCTTCCATGATCTCGCGCATGGCGTAGAGCTCGAGCACCTCGGAAATGTCGAGATCGCGCACGATCAACCCGCGGCCGCCGGCGGGTTCGACGAAGCCGCGGGCCGCGAGACGGCCAAGCGCCTCACGGACCGGCGTGCGGCTGACCTTGAGCCGCTGCGCGACCTCTTCTTCGCGCAGCCGGTCGCCGGCACGGTAACTGCCGGCCTGAAGCGCCTCGCACAGCGAGCGGAACACGGCTTCGCCCAGCGCCACGCCGCCGCCACGCGCGATCGATCCGCCTGTCTTTGCCGCGCGCTTGGCCATGTTCCCTCACGGCGCATCCTGCCCATGCAGAGATGCCACTTGCTTCGCCGATGTATATCTTTGTATACAAAAGTACGCAATGGCTGCCTGGGTTGATCGGGGTCATGGGCGGCAGAATGTCTCTAACTTCGTCGCATCGGGCAGACAGGATGAGCAGCAAATACGATGTGCTGGTGATCGGCGGCGGCAATGCGGCACTGTGCGCGGCGATCTCGGCGCGCCGCGGCGGTGCCTCAGTGCTCGTGCTGGAGGGCGCGCCTAAGTTCTATCGCGGCGGCAACACCCGCCACACCCGCAACATGCGCTGCGCCCATGATGCGGCGACTGAGATCCTGACCGGTCCCTACACCGAAGAGGAATTCTGGCAAGATCTGCTGCTGGTGACGGGCGGCCAGACCGACGAGGACCTCGCGCGGCACATGATCCGGGAGTCCAAGGATATCCTGAACTGGATCGTTGAGCAGGGCGTGCGCTGGCAGCCCTCGCTCGGTGGCACGCTGAGCCTTGGCCGTACCAACTCCTTCTTTCTCGGCGGCGGCCGCGCGATGCTGAACGCGCTCTATCTCACCGCCGAGCGGCTCGGTGTCGACGTCGAATACGACGCCGAGGTCACCGACATCGTGATCGAGGACGGCATGTTCCTCGCTGCGCGCCTCAAGCGGCCGATCAAGGGCGAGACCGAGATCCGCGCGACGTCGCTGGTCGCCGCGGCCGGCGGGTTCGAGGCCAACATCGAATGGCTGAAGCAATATTGGGGCGAGGCCGCCGACAATTTCCTGATCCGCGGCACGCCCTATAACCGCGGCTCGATCCTGAAGATGCTGCTCGACAAGGGCGTGCAGGAGGTCGGCGATCCCACCCAGTGCCATGCGGTCGCGATCGACGCCCGTGCGCCGAAGTTCGACGGCGGCATCATCACGCGCCACGACTCTGTCGTGTTCGGCATCGTCGTCAACAAGCATTCGCAGCGCTTCTATGACGAGGGCGAGGACATCTGGCCGAAGCGCTACGCGATCTGGGGCCGGCTGGTCGCGGCGCAGCCCGACCAGATCGCCCACATCATCTTCGATTCGACCGTCGTCACCAGATTCATGCCGACTCTGTTCCCGCCGATCGCCGGGCAGACCGTCGCCGAGCTGGCCGGCAAGCTCGAGCTCGATCCGGCTGCGCTGGAAAAGACCATCACCGAGTTCAATGCGGCGGTGCGTCCCGGTACGTTCGACCATACTATCCTGGACGATTGTGTGACTGAAGGCATCACACCGCCGAAGACGCATTGGGCGCGCAAAATCGAGACGCCGCCCTATCTCGCCTATCCGGTGCGGCCGGGCATTACCTTCACCTATCTCGGCACGCGCGTGACCAAGGAGGCGCGGATGCTGATGGCTGACGGCAAGCCGTCCGCCAACATGTTCGCGGCCGGCGAGATCATGGCGGGCAACGTGCTCGGCAAGGGCTACGCGGCCGGCATGGGCATGACCATCGGCAGCGTGTTCGGGCGGATCGCGGGACGGGAAGCGGCGAAACATGCACGGAACTAGAATTTTAGACGAAGCCGACCGTCTGATGACGGTGTGCAATTCATGCCGCTACTGCGAGGGTCTTTGCGCGGTATTTCCGGCCATGGAGATGCGGCGCGCCTTCTCCGACGGAGATCTCAACTATCTCGCAAACCTCTGCCATTCCTGCGGCGCCTGCTACGTCGATTGCCAGTTTTCGCCGCCACACGAGTTCAACGTCAATGTCCCGAAGACGCTCGCGGTCGCGCGTGCCGAGTCCTACGCGGCCTATGCCTGGCCGCAGGCACTGTCCGGTGCCTTCGCCCGCAACGGGCTCGTCATCAGCGTCATCGCCGCGCTCAGCATGGCCGCCTTCATCCTTGGTTTCGCGGCCTTGAACGACCGCAGCGTGCTGTTCGGCGTTCATACCGGGCCGGGCGCGTTCTACAGACTGATGCCGCACAACGCGATGGCCGCATTGTTCAGCGCCGCCTTCCTCTACGCGATCCTGGCGCTGGTCATGAGCGTGCGCGCGTTCTGGCGCGATATCGGCACGCCCATTGGCGGTCGCGCCGACGGCGGCTCGATTTTCCAGGCGATCCGCGATGCCGGCGAGCTGCGCTATCTCCACGGCGGCGGCGTCGGCTGCTACAACGAGGACGACAAGCCGACCGACCGGCGCAAGCTTTTTCATCACCTGACGTTCTACGGTTTTCTGCTGTGCTTCGCCGCGACCTCAGTGGCCACGCTGTATCACTATCTCCTGTCCCGCGAGGCGCCGTATCCGTGGTGGGATCTGCCGGTCGTGCTCGGCACGCTCGGCGGCATCGGTCTCATCGTCGGTCCGATCGGGCTCTTCGCCGCGAAGATGCGCCGCGATCCGGCGCTGCTCGACGAGAACCGCTATGGCATGGACGTCGGCTTCATCGCCATGCTGTTTCTGACCGGCTTCACCGGCATAGCGCTGCTAGTCTTGCGCGAGACCGCCGCCATGGGGCCGCTGCTGGCCCTGCATCTCGGTGCAGTGTTCGCGCTGTTCATCACCATGCCCTATGGCAAGTTCGTGCACGGCATCTATCGCTTCGTGGCGCTGGTGCGCTATGCGCAGGAGCGGCGCAGCGAAGCCGGCTCTTGAGAGGCATGCGCGGCTGACGTATCTCTTGGGCCCGTTCGCGCAGAGAGCGAATCGCTTTGGGAGCCCGCGCTCATGTACATGTTTCTGCCTTTTCTGCTGGCGCTCGCGGGCTGCGCGAGTGTCTGGCGTTCGCGCGTGGGACTGAGCTATGCGCTCTGGAGCGCTACAGTCGTGGTCACCGTCGCATGGTTCTTCCACCACGCGACCGATCCGCTCAAATTCTCGTTCTGACGGTGTCGAGATGGGCACTGCAGAGATGAGCGAGCAACGGCCGGTCGGCACGATCCTGAACATGCTTGGGATGCTCGGGATCTCGTTGATCCTGACGGTGGCGTTCACCTATCAGCTTGCGCTCGGCGAGCTGCCCTGTCCGCTTTGCCTCTTGCAAAGGGCCGGGTTCATCGCGGTCGGCATGGGGTTCCTGTTCAACATGCGCCTCGGTGAACGCGGGTCTCACTACGCGATGATCCTCATGGCCAGCCTCGTCACCGGCTTCATCTCGATGCGGCAGGTATCGCTGCATCTTGCGCCCGGCGACCCCGGATACGGCTCGGCGCTGTTTGGGCTGCACTTCTACACCTGGGCACTGATCGCGGCCGTCGGCGTCATCTGCTACGTCGCGCTCGTCTTCGTTCTCAAGGATATGGCCGGCGAGCGAGACGGGGATGCGCCGATGGGCGGGCCGGCATCGAACGTGGTGTGCGCGATCTTCGCGTTGCTGGTCGCCGCAAATCTGCTGTCCACCGTGCTGGAGTGCGGAGCGGGGCAGTGTGACGACAACCCGGTCCGCTATCTCCTGCTCAGGTGAAGGGACCGTCGCACCGGGTCTCCGCCGGTGCGACGATCGTGATGCTCACGCAACCTCGCGCTCCGACGAGGAGGCCTGCTCGCGGGCCATCGTCGTTGCCGTGACATAGTCGGTCTTGCCGGTGCCGAGCAACGGTACCTTGTCGACCACCATGATCGCCGCGGGCACGGTCAGCTCGGATGCGCCGATTGCCTTGGCCTGGCCCTGCATCGCGCTGCGTTCGGCGGTCTTCTCCGTCGTCAGCAGCACGATGCGCTCGCCCTTGCGCTGGTCGGGGATCGACACGGCGACCGAGGCGGCCTGCGGCCACAGCGCCGTCGCGATGCTCTCGACCGCCGACAGCGAGACCATTTCGCCCGCGATCTTGGCGAAGCGCTTGGCGCGTCCCTTGATGGTGATGAAGCCGGCTGCGTCGATCGCCACGATGTCGCCGGTGTCGTGCCAGCCCTCGGCGAGCGGTTCGAGCACGCCAGGGTTTTCGGCCCTGAGGTAACCGAGCATCACGTTCGGTCCGCGCACCGAGAGGCGGCCGCCTTCCTCGATGCCGGGGACCGGATCGAGGCGGCTTTCCATCAGCGGTGACAGGCGGCCGACGGTGCCGGGACGGTTGGCCATCGGCGTGTTCATCGCCAGCACCGGCGCGGTCTCGGTGACGCCGTAGCCTTCGAGGATGCGGATGCCGTAGCGCTCCATGAACACCTGACGGGTGCGATCCTTCACCGCCTCCGCGCCGGCGATCACCAGGCGCAGGGTGCGGAAGTCGTAGGCATGCGCCGAGCGTGCGTAGCCGGTGAGGAAGGTGTCGGTGCCGAACAGGATCGTCGCGCCGGTCTGGTAGATCAGCTCCGGCACGATCCGGTAGTGCAGCGGCGAAGGGTACATGTAGATCGGAATGCCCGCGAGCAGCGGCATCATCATTCCGCCGGTCAGCCCGAATGAGTGGAACACCGGCAGCACGTTGAACACCTTGTCATTGGCGTTGGCATCGACCCGCGCCAGCGCCTGCGCCGCATTCGCAAGGATGTTGCGATGGGACAGCACCACGCCCTTGGGCGTGCCTTCCGAGCCCGAGGTGAACAGCACGACGGCCGGATCGTTGGCCTGGCGGGCGACACGCGGTGCGGTGCCGGCGAGCAGGCCCTTGATCTTGTCGGCGGTGCCGATCGAAGCGCGGACGTCCTCGAGATAGACGACGCGGGCTTCCGCAGAGATCGCGGCCATCAGCTTGTCGAGCTTGCCCTTCTCGATGAAGGCCTTCGACGTCAGCACGGTCTTGACCTGCGCGGCCTTCATGGCGGCGAGGACGTTGACCGGTCCGGCCGAGAAGTTGAGCATGGCCGGGACCCGGCCGATGCTTTGCAGCGCCATGAAGACGACGGCGACGCCGGCGGAATTCGGCAGCAACACGCCGACATTCTCGCCGGCCACCGTGCCGGTTTCGAGCTTGCGGCTCAACACCTGCGCGCCGAGGATCAGCTTGCGATAGGTCAGCTTGGTGCCGAGCGCGTCCTCGACGATCACCTTGCCGGTGTCGCGGTCGCGATAGGCATGTCCGAGCGCTTCGAACAGGGTGTGGTCGAGCATGGCGTTCTTGACCATGGCGTCGATCATCACGTCCTGGAGCGCAGCGCCCGCGGCATTGCGGCGTGCCTTGCCCTTCAGCGCCGGATCGACCGGAAGCTTGACCGGCGGCAGGATCGTGACCGTCACCCGCGGAAACCACGAGCGCTTGATCTGGCTGCCGTTGAGATAGCTGAGATGCGAGCGCTGGGCGCCCTCGATACGGACAGGCACGACCACCGCATCGGCCTTGTCCGCGATCATCGCGGTGCCGTCATAGACCTTCATCAGCGAGCCGGAGACGGTGATGCGTCCTTCCGGGAAGATCACGACCGGTTCGCCGGCGGCGACGAGCTTGATCAAGTCGCGCGCGGCCAGCGGCTTGGTCGGATCCATGGTGTAGTGCTTGACCACCCGCAGGAACGGCTTGGCCCACCAGGCCTTGGAGATGCCGGTATCGACCGCGAAGCTCGCATCGATCGGCAGCACGGCATGCAGCAGCGGGCCGTCGATCAGGCTGACATGGTTGGGCGCGATCAGCATGCGCGTGCCCGGAGGCGGCAGGTTCTCGAGCCCGCGAATCTCGGTGCGGAACAGCGCGCGGAACAGCAGTCCGCCGAAGTCGCGCACGCCTTCCTTGCCCCACTTGGTCAGCACGAACCACACCGCGCCGAAGCTGGCGACGCCGAGGCCGAAGAAGATCCAGCCGACATGCAATCCGCCCGCCTGGAGCAGCGCGACGAACAGCGAGCCGGCCACCATGAAGGCTGCCTGGAGCACGTTGCCGGCGGCGATGATGCGGGCGCGCTCGTTCGGGGCAGACCACGCCTGGACGGCGGCGAACGACGGAACGACGAACAGGCCGCCGCCGAATGCGAAGGCGACGAAGTCGACCAGCATGCGCAAGCCCGCGAACGAGGTCGCAAAATCGGCCGCCGCGATATCCTGACCCTTGGCGGTCACGGCGATGGCCCAGGCGAGATCGAGGCCGGCAAAGCCCATGATGATGGCGCCGATCGGCACCAGCGCGAGGTTCGGGCGAACATGGCTCAGGCTGGCCGCGAACAGCGAGCCGATGGCAATGCCGATCGCGAAGGTCGCAAGGCACAGCGTCACCACGCCCTCGGTGCCACCGACGACGTCCTTGACCAGTGCCGGCAGCAGCGACAGCACGATGGCGCCGACCAGCCAGAACCACGAGACGATCACGGTGCCGTCCCACAGCCGGTGGTCGGCATGCAACGTCTCGAGCAAGCTGACCGTCGAAGTCCAGGGATTGGCATCGACGGGCAGATCAGGCGCGGAGGGCGTTGTTTGCGGAATGCGGGAAGCGAACGCCCATGACAACAGGGCCAGCACGACCACCGCCGAAGCAACCCAGCCCATATGCGCGGAGCCGGCCACGAACTGGCCGCCGGCGACGGTGCCGAGCAGGATGGCCATGAAGGTCGCACCTTCGACCAGCGCGTTGCCGGTCGCGAGCTCGCCGAGCTCGAGCTGATCCGGCAGCATGGCGTATTTCACGGGGCCGAACAGGGCGGCGATGACGCCGAACAGCGCGAGCGCCGTGAACAGCAGCGGCACCGAATGCAGGAAGAAGCCGGCGGCGGCAAAGGCCGCGGCAAAAATCTCGGTAAACTTCAATCGCCGCGCGATGACCGATTTGACGTATTTGTCGGCGAGCTGGCCGCCGAGCCCCGACAGGATGAAATAGGGGAAGATGAAGACGGCGCCTGCGACCGTCACCAGCGCGTCGCCGTGACCGGTCGCGGCACTGTAAAGCAGGATGATGACGAGTGCGTTCTTGAGCACGTTGTCATTGAGCGCCGAGAAAAATTGCGCCCAGAACAGCGGCGCGAAGCGGCGTGACGACATCAATTCCCTGATCATGACAAGTCCTGTTTTGGGAAGGCGGCCTGAAATTGTTACGTTGTCGGTGAGGCGTCACGACCGGAAGCTTACGGAACGAACGATGGCTGGATGACGACGGTTGCCGGCCTGCTCTGTTCCCCTCGACCCTTCCGATCCTGTTGGTCTCCAAATGGTCTCGTTAGGTTCGCAAATATCTGGTCGCAGCCGTGGTTCGGACGGACCGGCCGCGCTTTTCCGGATACCGCGCGGCGCGATGAGGAAAAGTTGAACCGCATCGCCAAAGGCCGCCACGTCGGCTGCGAAATGTCGGGACATGGTAAGTCCTTCCTTGCAACCGGGTCTTGCATTCGAGCCGACCGGAACGTCCCGGGTGCGCCCGCCTCAGGTGAGATGAGCGAGGTGGCGAAAGGGCGAGAGGCGGCCGAGCAGGCTGAACCGGCGGCCCGCATGACGGCTACGGGCTCGGTTGGCCCGCCACATCCGAAAGGTCGCGCGGCGCTCGGTGAGCACGCCGGCAATGTCGCAGGCATTTGCAATGCGATCGACCGGCGCCATCACGAACTTGAGGACGGCCCGGCCAAGTCCGGTCACGAGAGCCGCGGCGTCATCGACGAAGGTGGAGGCGATATCAACAGCTAGGGTTTGCATTTTGCCGGTCTCCGGGTTAATTTGAACAATGTTCACATGAGTAGCTTGAAAATGAACAATGTTCAAGAAGAATCGCCACGCGACCAGAAAAAAAATCGACGGAGGCTCCAGATCCTGGAGATCGCCCGCGGCATAATTTCATCTAAGGGGCTGAGATCATTGAAGGTTCGAGACGTTGCGGAGGCCGCCAATTGCTCGGTGGGCAGCGTCTATAACGAGTTCGGCGACTTCGACGGGGTGATCCTGACGGTCAATCGGGAGACGGTTCAGGCCCTCACGGTGCGGCTCGGCGAGGTCCCGGGGGAAGATCCCGTTCGCCAGCTCTACGGGCTTGCCGAGACTTATCTCGAATTCTTCGCCGAGCACGCAAACCTGTTGCGCTCGCTGTTCGAGCATCGGATGGAGGACGACCGTCCTTATCCCGACGACATCCTTCAGATGGTGATGGACGCTTTCGCGCTGATGCATCCACCCCTGGTGCGGTTGCTACCGGATGCGGACGACGTGAGGATCGCGCTGCTGTCGCGCACGCTGTTTTCCGCCGTGCACGGCATCATCTCGCTCGGCCTCGAGGAGCGCATGGTGGCGGTGCCGCCCCAGATGCTGCGCCAGCAGGTCGAGCAATTCGTCGATACGCATCTCGCCGGCCTCGGGATCGTGCCGGTCGGCGCGCGGTCGCCTTGAGGAGGCCAAGCGGCTACCACGCGTATCGCAGGCTCGCGGTGCCGGAATAAGTGGTGCTGCGCGCCGCGAACTCGCCGTCGAACTTCGCCGACAGGGCAACGCCGTTCGAAAACTTCAGCTCGGCATCGGCGGATGCGAGCGCGGTGTTCTTGGCTGGCGTTGCGCCATTGACGATGAAGCTCGCGCCGGGCAGCGCCTGGAATGCGGCGACGAGCGTCGGGTCGCTCACCCAATCATGGGCCCAGGCCGCGCGGCCGTGCAATGTGAGGACCGAATTCGGCGTGACCAGCGTCGCGCGATCGAAGCGCGCGCCGAGCTCGCTCCGTGTGTCGGAGGCCGTGCGTCCCTGATAGGTCAGGCCAAAGCCGCTGCCGGCCAGATCGGCCTCGGTATAGGTCGGTGTGCGAAAAGCCCGCGCCTGCGCCGCCGCGTATGGCGTGAAGCCGCCAATCGGCGTGGCGAAGCGATAGCCGCCCTCGACGCGGCCTCCGACGGTTTGCGCGTCGAATTTGGCGGTGAGCTGGTTGCCGAACGGTGCGAGCCGGTCGGTCGACATCCAATGATTGGCCACTGCGAGAGAGGCGGCGAAATAGACCGGCCCTGTGCGCACGGCGGTGTAGACGCCGGCCTGGATTGCATCGCTCTTGCCGCCGCCGATCGCCTGCGCGAGGTCCCATTTGGTGCCGCCGCCCGACAGCGCGAAACCGACCAGCGCATCGCGGTCGAAATGGTAGTCGGCACCGGCCGCAACGCCGAAGGTGCGCGCGCTCAGGTCGTGACTGCCGATCACGACCGGGTCGCCACTGGTGCGGTTGGTACCGCCGAACGCAGTGCCCCAAGCCGTCCAGCGCTCCGCAAAGGCCGGCGCTTTCGCGGCTGGCGCGCCCAAGACTTTGTTGTAGGCGAGGGCGATATCGTCCGGCAGCGCGCCTCTGCCGGCACGGTGAACCACGACAGCGCGCTATCGGCAGCAAGAGCGCCGATTGCGGTACTCAAAAGAAGCGCGTGCCTCCGACACGTCTTCGTGCGACGGATCCGGGGCGGGGGCAACAAACCATTCCAAAGCACCTGCAAGCTCCTCTTTTGGGCACGGTCCGAGCGGAATTTGGGCCGCAACGTTGGCTGGTGCCATGTTTAGCGGGGGAGGTTCCGGCCATCGTGGATCAGCGCGCAAGGCGGTGTGGCGGAAAGCGAAAGACGCAGTTTTTCTGGGAGTAATGTGGCTGCGGCGTCACACAGCTTCGCCGTCGCGACGCCGTTGGACATGTCCGCAAACGGATGCCCTATCAGCCTCGCGCTGCGACCGCCTCGCGGGGACGGGCTGCAACGACGACGACGTCCGGTCTGCCGTTGTCGACCTGTACCCGGTTGCGCCCCTTTTCCTTGGCGCGGTAGCAGGCGGCATCCGCGCGCCGCATGGCGTCCTCGAGCGTGGTGTTGCCGTCCGCGATACAGGTGACGCCGATGCTGGCGGTCACCGCAAAGCAACGATCATCCCAGGCGAAGGTGAACAGCTCGAGCGATCTGCGCAGGCGTTCGGCGATATCGACGGTGGTCGAGGGCGAGCATTGCGGCAGGATCAGGCCGAATTCGTCGCCGCCGAGCCGGGCCACCAGATCATGCGGTCCCCGGTCCTGTTGCAGCAGGCGCGAGACCTGGCAGAGCAGGCGGTCGCCGGCGAGGTGGCCGCAGGTGTCGTTGACGCTCTTGAACTGGTCGAGGTCGAGCAGGATCAGGCCCAGCGAACCCGCCGCGGTGGTGTCCAGCACGCTTTGCAGGCGCCCCTCGAAGGCGCGGCGGTTGGACAGGCCGGTCAACCAGTCGTGCGACGCCTGCCATGCCAGGCGCTCCTTCTCGGCATGCAACGCATCCTCGAACGCCTGTCGTTGCAGCATCAAGCGCCGCGTGTGCCAGATCAGGAGCAGGATCAGCGTCGCGGCCGCCACGATGTTGATGCACGTCAGCGTCACCTTGATGGCGCGGGAGCCTTCGCCGAGGACAGTCGAGAACCGCTTTGCATGCACCGTGAACTGCGTGTTGAGCTCCGAGAGCCGCGACGACAGCAGCCGCAGGCGGTCGCGGTCCTCGATGGGTCCGTGCGCCAGCTCGGACCGGATGACCTCGCCGAAGACGCTGAGCTCCAGCAGCATGGGATCAGTGGCCGCCCACTCGTGGATCGCTTCCTGGAGGAAGCTGACGCGGCTGAAATAGCGGAACAGCCAGATCAATCCCGGAACGTCATCGGGATGGTTGCCGCCTTGCAGAAACCCGACGCGGGCAGCCTCGACGTCGACCGGATCGCGCTCGAGTGCCCAGCGCGCGAACTCATCGCCGATGGGAACGGCAAGGGAAGCCTGGTAGTGAGCGAACTGGCTCGCTTCGCCTGAATGCAGATAGAGGTTGAGGAAATAGACGGCGTTCTTCTGTGACCGCGACCACATCGCTTCGCCCGCGACATAGGCGCGGACCGATGACATCACCTCGAGGCTGAATCCCGCGATCGTTGCCTGGAGCACGACGACCATCACGAATGGCGAGACAAGCTTGATGACGTGAAGGAAACTGCGTTCCTTCGCCGACGTCGCTGTTCTGCGAAACACCCTGCATTCCCCAAATCGATCAACGACCCCACCGGAGCGTCGCGCCTGCAACGCCAAGTAGAGGGGAAAGTTGCTTAACTCGACCCCAAGACGCAGGCGACTGCACTGCAGGGTGAAAGCGTCGTGAAGCGGATGCCTGCAGATCGTTGCAAATGCCGACGAACCGGAACCGATGCGGTCGTGGCGTATCAATGCCTCGCATTCGTCCTGCGCGGTTTACCTGATCGAGAGAGTTTGGTCCGGCGCTAGACCAGCACCGGCTTGCGCACCCGGCCGGCGTCGCCGAACACGCGCAAATAACGTTCGATCTCGGATGGCATGCCGGTCGCCTTCTCCGGATTATCCGAGAGCTTGACGGCCGGGTGGCCGTCAACCGACGACACCTTGCAGACCAGCGAGATGGGATCGAGATTGAACGAGCCGTCCGGCGGGCAGCCGACGAAATCATTGGTGAGGTTGGTGCCCCAGCCGAAAGAGAGCCGCGAGCGACCGGAGAAGTGGTGGTAGGTCTCCTCGATCGAGCCGACATCCATCGCATCGGAGAAGACGAGCAGCTTGTCCTTGGGGTTGCGGCCCTTCTTTTCCCACCAGGCGATGATCTCCTCGCCGGCCTGGATCGGCGGCGCGCTGTCGGGGCGGAAGCCGGTCCAGTCGGCGACCCATTCCGGCGCATCGCGCAGGAAGGATTTGGTGCCGAAGGCGTCGGGCAGCGCGATCAGGAGGTTGCCGCCATAGGTCTGGCGCCATTGGTCGAGAATGCGATAGGGCGCCCAGCGCAACTCCTCGTCGTCCTTGGCAAGCGCAGCCGCGACCATCGGCAGCTCATGCGCATTGGTGCCGATCGCTTCGAGATCATTGTCCATCGCCAGCAGCACGTTGGAGGTGCCGATGAAGGACGGGCCCAGGCCTTCCTTCACCGCCTCGACGCACCAGCGCTGCCAGAGGAAGCCGTGGCGGCGGCGGGTGCCGAAATCGGAGAGCCGCAAATTCTCGAGCTGGCGCAGCCGCTCGACCTTGGTCCACAGCTTGGCCTTGGCGCGGGCATAGAGCACGTCGAGCTCGAAGCGGCCGCGGCCCTTCATCGCGGCGCGCGATCGCAACTCGTTGAGGATGGCGAGCGCCGGAATTTCCCACATCGTGGTGTGGGTCCAGGGGCCATGGAAATGCAGCTCGTACTGGCCCTCGACCTTGCGCAGCTCGTATTCGGGCAGCCGGAATTCGGCCAGCCAGCGGATGAAGTCCGCCGAGAACATGTGGGTCTTGCCGTAGAAGGTGTTACCGGCAAGCCAGATCAGCTCTTTCTTGGCGAAGCGGATGGTGCGGGCGTGGTCGAGCTGGGCGCGCAGCTCGCCCTCGTCGATGATCTCGGCCAGCCGCACATGGCGCGAGCGGTTGATGACCGAGAAGGTCACCTGCTGATCGGGATAATCCTCCCGAATCATCTGTAACATCAATAGCTTGTAGAAGTCGGTATCCAGCAGGCTGCGGATGATGGGGTCCAGCCGCCAGCTATGATTGTAGGTCCGGCTCGCAATATCGGTCACTGTCATGGCCGAATTCTAGCGTGGCGGCCCTCGCGCAACCAGTGGGTTTGGCGAAGGGCTGGCTTCCCTGAAATCGTGACCGAGGCTCAGTCTCCGGCCGCCGTTGCCGCCACGGTTTCGAGCTGGCCGCGGATCCAGCGATGGGCCGGGTCTTTCTGATAGCGCTGATGCCAGACCATGAACATTGGCAGCTCGGCCAGCGTCTTGGTTCGCGACGCCAGCGGAATCGGTACATGCGCAAAACCGCGCATCACACCGGAGGCGAGCAGGCTCGGCATGCTCGCCAGCATCTGCGAGCCGCGCAGGAAGGGCGGCACGCCGGAAAAGCTCGGCACGGAGATGGCGATGTCACGAAGAAAGCCGTTCGCCGCCAGCCGGCGGTCGAAGTCGAGCCGCTCGTTGTCGGTATAGACCACTGTGATGTGGCGTGCCGCGAGATAGGCGCTACGGCCGGCTGGCGCGGTGCGCGCCTTGGGATCGAAGTAGCAGACGTAATGATCGCTGAGCAGCCGCTTCTGTACGATGTCCACGCCGGATGGTGGCAGCGGCGTGACCATGAGATCGCAGCGGCTTTCGCGCAGCATCGCGGGCGACGGCGACTGCGAGGGGATCACGCGCAGGTTCAGGCTCCTGACCTGTCCCGCGACATGATCGAAGAACCGCGGCAACAGCAGATCGCGCTGGAAATCATTGGCGGCGATCGTCAGCGAAAGCTGCGCGCGTGCCGGCTCGAAGGTGACGCCGCCGGCAAAGCTGCGCATCTCGTCGATCAGCGCCCGCGCTTTCGCAGCCAATGCCTGAGCATGGGCGGTGGCGACGATGCCGCGGCCGGATTTGGCAAACAGCGGATCGCCCGCGATCCGCCGCAACTTGTTCAGCCCGTGACTGACCGCCGATTGCGTCAGACCAAGCCGCGTGGCTGCCGCCGTGACCGAGCCTTCCTCCAGCACGGCAAGGAACAGTTCGAGCGCGTGGCCGTCGAGCGCCAAATGATCGATTTCCTTCATGTAATTCATTATAATCGATCTATTTATCTTGAGAATAGATCGTCGCATGATCTCCCGATAAGCCGCGCCCCCACACCCGGGCGCCACAGGGAGAGACAACGCCGATGAATGTCCAGGCGCCAGCCTTGCAGGATCCCCGCCTCAACCGACCCGAGCCGTTCACCCCACGCGACGGTGGCTTCTTCCAGCGCGACCACTCGATCCATCCGCCGGCGCATGCGCCCGGCTACAAATCCTCGGTGCTGCGCTCGCCGCGCCAGCCGATGCTGTCGATCGAGAACTCGGTCTCGGAGATCACGGGTCCGGTGTTCGGCCACAACGATCTCGGTCCGCTCGACAATGATTTGATCCGCAACTACGCCAAGGATGGCGATCCCGTCGGCGAGCGCATCATCGTCCATGGCCGTGTGCTGGACGAGACCGGCCGCGGCGTGCCGAACACGCTGGTCGAGTTCTGGCAGGCCAATGCCGGCGGCCGCTACCGGCATAAGAAGGACACCTATCTTGCCCCGATCGATCCGAATTTCGGCGGCTGCGGCCGCGCGCTGAGCGACGACACCGGCTACTATTATTTCCGCACCGTGAAGCCGGGCCCCTATCCTTGGCGCAACTTCGTCAACAGCTGGCGTCCGGCCCACATCCACTTCTCGGTGTTCGGCTCGGGCTTTGCGCAGCGCCTGATCACGCAGATGTACTTCGAGGGCGATCCGCTGATTCCGGTCTGTCCGATCCTGACGACGATCCCGGACAAGGACGCGCTCGACCGCCTCGTGGCGCCGCTCGACCTCAACGCTTCGACGCCGTTCGACTCGCTCGCCTACCGCTTCGACATCGTGCTGCGCGGCCAGCGTTCCACCTATTTCGAAAATCGTACCGCGGGGAACTGAGCCAATGCCGCAGCCGCTCAACTATCTCAAGGAAACCGCCTCGCAGACCGCCGGGCCCTACGTCCATATCGGCCTGATCCCGGCCATGGCCGGCTTCGACATCTTCGAGAAGAACTTTTCCAACGTGCTGGTGACGCCACGCACGCAAGGCGAGCGTATCACGCTGGAGGGCCGGGTGTTCGACGGCGCGGGCACGCCGCTGCGCGACGTGCTCCTGGAAATCTGGCAGGCCAATGCGTCCGGCCGCTACAACCATCCGGCCGATCGTTCCGCCGGCGCGCCGGACGACGAGTTTCGCGGCTGGGGCCGCGCCGGCTCGGATTTCGACAGCGGCCTCATCACTTTCGAGACCATCAAGCCGGGCGCGATCACGGACAAGGCAGGTCGCAGATGCGCGCCATACGTCAATATCTGGATCGTCGCGCGCGGCATCAACATCGGTCTCAATACGCGACTCTATTTCTCCGACGAAGAAGCCGCGAATGCCGCCGACCCCGTGCTCAACCTGGTCGAGCCGCCGGCGCGGCGCGCGACGCTGATCGCCACGCGCGGCGAGCGTGCCGGCAAGGTCGTGTACTCTTTCACGATCAATCTGCAGGGGGCGGAGGAGACAGTGTTCTTCGACGTCTGACGATCCGGCGGTCGTCCCGCACGATCATTCCACCTGGTCGCCTCGATTGATCGATCCGCGCGTGGTGGCTTGCTGTGGTTGCTGGCGCATCTCGCGCGATCCCGGCCGCTCGGCCGGGGCGCGCCCCACTCTTGGCTTCAACTCCGTCAGATCGATGAAGACGTCAGCCTGCCGGCGCAGTTCGTCGGCTACCATGGGAGGCTGGCTCGCAAGCGTCGACACGACCGTCACGCGGACGCCGCGGCGTTGCACGGCTTCCACCAGTGAACGAAAATCCCCATCGCCCGAGAACAGCACGATCTGATTGACGTGCTCGGCGAGTTCCATGGCATTCACGGCGAGTTCCACATCCATGCTGCCCCTCATCTTGCGGCGGCCGGTCGTGGCGTCAACGAACTCCTTGGCGAGCTTGGTGACGACGGTGTACCCGTTATAGTCGAGCCAATCGATCAATGGGCGTATTGACGAGTATTCCTGATCCTCGCTCACGGTCGTGTAGTAGAAGGCTCGCAGCAGCGTACCTCGGCCGTGAAATTCGCCGAGCAGGCGCCTGTAGTCGATATCGAAACCGAGCGCCTTGGTGGCGGCATAGAGATTGGGGCCATCGATGAAGACCGCAATCTTCTCAAGCGAAGACATTCTGCACAAATCCCCAGTTCCGCATGGAAGCCGGCGGGTTCAGCCGTCAGGGCTGCGTGCCGGCCGGAAAACGCCGAAGTCGCCGATGGCCCGCGGAAAAAGGCGGCGCGCAGACGGCCGGAGGGAGGGCCGTCCCGCGCCAGTTAAGGGAGGTTGCTGCGATCAGCGTCAGGATTCCGAATGCAGTCACCTTATGGCGTGCGCATGCCACGCTCAATTGTACGGAGGTAAACGGCGCGTATCCAAAGGGTTGGATGCTCTATACGAAGGTAAGTGGCGCGTCAGGTCGGATCTCGACAGCCCGGCGCGATCACGGATACGGCCGGCCGCAAATGCGCGCCGCACGTCGATGTCTGGATTGTTGCGCGCGCCCGAGGACCGGTTCTTCGACGCGGGATGCCTCAAGCTTCGCCGCCATGGAGCTGGGCGCGAAAGGCGCGCGGCGACAGGCCCGTGGCTGCGGCATAGACGCGGCTGAAATAGGCGGGATCCTCGAAGCCGAGCGCATAGGCGATCGTCGAGACCGGCAAATTGGTGTAGACGAGGTTGCGACGCGCCTCGCGGATCAGCCGGTTGAGGATCAGGTGCGAGGCGGTGTCGCCGGTCGCCGCCCGCGTCAGCCGGTTGAGATGGGTCGGCGTGATCGACAGCGCACCTGCATAGTCCGCAACGCTCCAGCGTTCCAGATGATGCTGTTCCAGCAGCGCCTCGAAGCGGCGGAACAGCCCGCTTTCCGCCGTACCGTTGCCGCCGCTCTCGCTGGTGAGCGCGCGGGCCACCAGCCCGATCATGGCCGCCGACAGTGCACGCAGCACGTGCGCGCGGCCGAAATCGCGCGCGGCGTGCTCGGCGAAGATCTGCTTCATGGTGGTGCGGATCTGCGGCGTGCCGCGCACCACGGCCGATCGTGACAAGGCGCCGCGTAGTCCTTCCGAGGCAAGCAGTGCCTCGTCCAGAATTTCCGCGGCGATGGTCAGCACCCAGCCCTGGGTATCGGGCTCGAAGCGGAAGCCGTGGACATGGCCGACCGGCACGTTGACGACCTGCATCGGCCGGAGCGGCACCGCGCGCCCGTCGAGCGTCGCCTCGCCGCCGCCGCGCTCGATCAGCAGCACCTGGTGCAGCCGGGCATGGCGATGCACGGCCAGCGTCCAGTCGTGCAGCACCGAGCGCGAAGCGATCGTCTCGCAATGCACGACGTCGGGCAGATCGCCGGACTCGCCGAAGAGGTTGTAGACCCGGATTGCCGGGGCTGAGGCTGTGCTTCTCATGTTCGAATAGTACAAGACAAAGACGAAACCCTCCATCGGTTTGCGGCGTCGTATCTGCAAAAAACGCAGCGACGGGAGGACGTAAAAATGAAAGTTCAGGTCTGCATCATCGGCGGTGGGCCGTCCGGGCTGCTGTTGTCCCAGCTTCTGCACCTGAAGGGCATCGACACTGTCGTGCTGGAGAAATACAGCCGCGACCACGTGCTCGCCCGCATCCGTGCCGGCGTGCTCGAGGACGGCTTCGCCAGGTTGATGCGCGAGGCGCAGTGCGGCGAGCGGATGGACGGCGAGGGCGAGATCCACAACGGTTTCGAGATCGCGCATGACGGCGTGCTCTCCCATATCGACCTGCACAAGCATTCCGGCGGCAATTCGGTGCTGGTCTACGGCCAGACCGAGCTGACGCGCGACCTCTACGAGGCGCGCGATCGCCTCGGCGGCAAGGTCGTGCACAACGCCGAGGACGTGACGCCACACGATCTGACGTCGGACCGGCCCTACGTGACCTATCGATCGAACGACGAGATCGTCCGCATCGATTGCGATTACGTCGTTGGCGCCGACGGCTTTCACGGCGTCAGCCGCAGGTCCATCCCGAAGGACGTGCTGCGCGAATACGAGAAGGTGTATCCGTTCGGCTGGTTAGGGGTGCTGTCGCGCACGAAACCGGTATCGCCCGAGCTGATCTATGTGAAGCATGAACGCGGCTTTGCGCTCTGCTCGCTGCGCTCACAAGTGCTGAGCCGCTACTACGTCCAGGTGCCGTTGACCGACAAGGTGGAGGACTGGAGCGACGATGCGTTCTGGACGGAGCTGAAGCGCCGCCTGCCGGACGAGGTCGCCGGCCGCCTGATCACCGGGCCCTCGATCGAGAAGAGCATCGCGCCCCTGCGTAGCTTCGTCGCCGAGCCGATGAGCTACGGCCGCCTGTTCCTCGCCGGCGATGCCGCCCACATCGTGCCTCCGACCGGCGCGCGCGGGCTCAACAGCGCGGCGTCTGACATCTATTACCTCTACCACGCCATGCTGGCGCATTATCAGCACGGCGACGATTCCGGGCTCAAGGGGTATTCCGCCAAGGCGCTTGCGCGGATCTGGAAAGCGCAACGCTTCTCGTGGTGGATGACGATGCTGCTGCATCGTTTTCCCGACCGTTCCGAATATGAGGAACGGCTTCAGCAGACGGAGCTGGAATATCTGCTCTCGTCCGAGACCGCGCAGCGCCTGCTTGCGGAGAATTACGTGGGCCTGCCGTTTTAGGTAGTGGCAGTCGCCTGCTGTGCTGAGCCGCAGTGAAGATCAAATGACTCAGCATATCTGCCCGTTGTCGCCCCAGTCGCAAATGTGACCGGGCCAGCCCCGGACCGACGGACCGAACCATATTGGAATGCCGTCCCAGAAAATCCAGCGGCCATCCGGTTCAAGCGGAAGCTTGTAGGACCTGCTGACGGTGGCGGAATGGTTCATATCAAAGGGCGCGCGTATTATGACGCGTCGCTTCTCGCGAGCCATGGCGGACGTTGTGAGCATAGCGATCGCGATCAATCCAATCGACAAGAGCTTGATTGGGGACATCGAACTTGCCTTTTAGCCCTTGATAGGGGCTGCAACCTTAGCCCGTTTCTTCAACCTTGGGCAGGCGGAACCTATCCGAGTTGTCATGGCGCATTTGCGCCAGTTGAAAACGCACCGGGCCGCGGCGGCAACTACTTTCCTTCCAGCGTGTTGACCGGTGTCCAATCCGGCGGCGGTGGATTGGCCGCGAGGGCTTGGGCGCGCTTTGCGAACAGCGTTGACGCTGGATCGGTCTTTGCCATCGTCTCGAACGCCTCGGCCGCCTTTGCGAACTCCCGCGCCCGCCAGTAGGCCAGCCCCTCCGCATACGCCGCGCCCACCTTTGTTTGCGCCGCGCTCTCCGCGCCCTTGTCCGCCAGCGGCTCGAACACCTTGATTGCCTCGCCGCGGCCGAGCACCCTGATCGCATCGAGCTCACGCCAGGCGAAAGTGTCGCCGGTCTGCGCCATCGTCGTTTCCGAGGCCATGATGGCGGTGCCGTAATATTTGTTGGCGCCCTCGAGGCGCGAGGCGACGTTCACGGTGTCGCTCATCACGGTGTAGTTGAAGCGACGGCGCGAGCCGATATTGCCGACCACGGCCTCGCCGCTGTTGAGCCCGATGCGGTGCGACAGGCCGTGGCCCGCGAAGGCGGGATTGCTGGCGTTCAATTCCGCGAGCTTCTCGTGGCACTTCAGCGCGGCGTGAACCGCGTTGCGCGCGTGTACGGGATCGTCGGCCGGCGCGCCGAACATCGCGACGATGGAATCGCCGATATATTTGTCGACATAGCCGCCATGGCTCTCGATGATGTCGGTCATGGCCGAGAGATATTCGTTCATCAGCGTCACCAGCTCGCCCGGCGTCATCGTCTCGGCGATCGAGGAGAAGCCGCTGAGGTCGGAGAAGAACATGGTGACGTTGCGCATCTCGCCGCCGAGCGCCGGCATCTTGCCGGAGGCGACCATGGTGTTGATCACTTCGGGCGCCAGATAGAAGGCAAAGCTCTTGCGCAGAAAACGCTCGTCGCGATCGGCCAGCACGAAGCGGTAGCCGATCATCATCGCGAGCGCGGCAAGGCTCGCGAGCGCGGGCTCTGTCAAGGGCAGCGCCAGGGCATGCACGAACGCGCCGACCGCCACGGCGGCGTAAACGGCGGTGAGGGCGAGCCAGGCGATCACCGCGCCGCCGGGTGCGAGCATGCAGGCCGCGCAGGCGATGATCGCCGCGAACGCAATCGTGAGGACGGTCCGCGCCGGAAAGCCGAGCTCCGTCACGGCGTCGCGCTCGATCAGGTTTCGCACGACGGTGGCATGCACGAACACGCCGGCGATGTCGCTGCGGGCCTTCTGCGCGGTGCCGGCCGGGGCGGGCAGGGCGCAACGCGGTGCGGGCGAGCCGTCATATCCGCCGGAAAGCCGCATCGAGGTGAGCTTGCGGTCCTCGAAATTGAGGACGGTGCCGAGCAGCACAACCTTGCCGTCGAAGGCGCGGCGGAAGAAATCGCGGTCGCCTTTCTCGACGCAGGCACGCAGGTCGGCGAAAGAATAGGCCGGGACGTCGCGGCCCATGCCACGGTAGTTGAGCGTCAACGTGTTGGGGACCGCGCTCGGGATCGTGTAGCCGGGCAGCTGCATCGCGCCGGATGGTCCGTTCCCGGGCGTCGTGCCGAGCGCACGCGCGGCGAGCTCGACCGCCATCGCAGGGACAGGCTTGCCGTCGATGGCAAAGCTCAGCGGCATCCGCCGGATCACATCATCGGTGTCGGTATGCACGTTGAGGGCGCGGACAACGTTTTTCACCGCAAGTCGCTGTGCGGGGTAGGGCACATCCGGATGGTCATTGCTCAGGATCTCGCCAAGCACCAGCTTGCCGCCGTCGGAGAGTTGCCGGAGTGCGATGAGGTAGTCCCGGTCAAATCCCTTCAAGCGGCTGCCGAACGACGCGTCGCCAAAGGGAATTTCCGACTGCTCGATCGAGCTCGGAAAGATGACGTCGAAGCCGATCACCTTGGCGCCGCCCTCGCTGATGCTGGCGAGCACCCGGCCGATCTCGCGCGTCCAGGTCTGGGTCGGCGATCCCTTGAAGGGCGGCGTGTCGTAGGTCTCCCCGTCGATCGCAACCACGACGACCGGAGAAGCGGCGGGATCGCGGCGATCGCCGACAAGCTTCCAGCGCAGCGCCGTGAGGATATCGAGCGAGAGACCTTGCAGCGTCTGAAGCGGCGGGGACGTGAAGACTGCGCCCGCAACGAGCGCAATCAGGATCGCCGCAACGATGTCCCGTCCCCCGATCCGCCGCATCGCCCCGTCGCAGACCGCCTATTCGAGCCGCAGCAGGCGGCCGACGATCGGCGTCGACGATGATGTGGCGCTGGCATCGACCTGGAAGGCGTAGCGCTTGGCGCCGAGGATGGCGAGATAGCTGCCGCCCGGGGTCAGTGTCTTTCCGGCCTTGGCAAAGTCGTAGAACTTGCCACCGACCATGATCTCGCTCTTGAGCGGCACGCTGATCGTGGGCTCCTTGCCGTCGGTGCGTTCGATCACCAGCGTGCTGCCGCTCTTGGCCTGTACCAGCGGCGCGACGCCATAGAGCGTCGGCAGCTTGGCCGGCGGCGCTCCCTTCGCGTCCGATCGCATGGTGCGGAAGGTCGTTGCGGCGCTCTGGTTCGCCTCGCGCTCGGACAGTTTTGCCGCATTGGTATCGCAGGGCACCTTCTCGCGCTTGACCTCGCCGAGCTGTACGGTGCTCTGCTCGGCGCCGACCAGGACGACGCCTTCGCTGATGGTCTCGCGCTGGCAGGATTTGAGGTAGCTGAGCGTGACGCTGGCCTTGGGCCCGAGCTTGATGATCTTGCCCGGCGCCACATAGTCCATGAAGGCGATGCCGTCGACCTTGCCCTGGACGTCTTCGACGATCGCGGCCGGGGTCTCCGCCAAAGCGGGAGCCGCAAGACAGAACGCGCCGACACCAGCGCCGATCAGGCTTCTCATGGGAATTCTCATCCAATTCGACCGATAAATCGCCGGTCCCCGTCCTGGTTCGATGCTTAGCACCGGCGCGTCCAGACAAATGTGACCGGAATCACTCTTGGTTGTTGGTGCACTCTAGCAGGAACAGGTTCAAATCTGCGACCGGAGAAAAGCGAAGTCGCGGCAAGCTATTGGCCGGATGGATCATGTCAGGCGGCCGGGACGGGCTCAGGCAACCGGTCCTCGACCGCAGGGCTCTCTGCCGCACACTCTATAATAGGTGCGAGACGCGCTTCGGTCTTCTGATACGGCGTCGCCTGTTGACCGGCGGCGATTTCCACGACCTCGTCCCAGCGCGACAGGAAGGCCCCGACGCAGGCCGGGTCGAACTGCCGGCCCTGGTTCTCGACCAGATAGTCGCGCGCCACGTCGAGCGGCATCGGCTCTTTATATGGCCGACGCGTCGTCAGGGCGTCGAACACGTCGGCGACTGCGACGACGCGCGCGGCGACCGGGATCGCGTCTGCCTGAAGGCCGTTCGGATAGCCCGCGCCGTCCCAGCGCTCGTGATGGCCTGCGGCAATTTGCGCACCGAGCTGGATCAGCTCGCAGCTGGAATCCGCCAGGATCTTTTCGCCGATCGTCGCATGGGTGCGAATCACCGCCATCTCATCGTCGGTGAGCTTGCCGGGCTTGAGGAGGACATGATCGGGGATGGCGACCTTGCCGACGTCGTGCAGGGGCGCGGCCAGATAGATGTCGCGGCAGAGCCGGGGCGGCAGGCCGAGCTGCTCGGCGATGATGCGGCTGTAGCGGGCCACCCGCAGCGTGTGCTCGCCGGTGTCGTTGTCGCGGTATTCGACCGCGAGCGCGAGCCGCAGGATGATCTCTTCCTCGCGCTCACCGAGCTTCCGGGTCGCGGCGGCGACCGCGCTCGCGAGATCGGCGGCACGGTCGTTCTGCTTGCGTACGGCTGCACCAAGGCGCACCAGATTGCGCAGGCGCACCGTCATCTCCAGGCTCTGTGGCTGTTTCGGTAAGAAATCGGTTGCACCAACCTGCAGCGCTTCCATCTTGACGTCATCGGTCTGTCGCGACGTGATCATCGCGATCGGGATGTCGGCGCAGCCGGGCAGGGTGCGGAAGGCGCGGATGAAGCTGATGCCGTCCATATGCGGCATCTCGTAGTCGACCAGCACGAGGTCGAAGACGCGCTCGCGTGCGCGAGCCAGCGCCTCGACGGGATCGAGGAAAGTCGTGGCCTCGACCAGGCCTTCGGCTTCGATATGACGTTTCAGGAAATTGAGGACAGAGCGGCTGTCATCAACCAAAAGCGCTTGGGTCAGCATCGGCGGCCGGTCTCGTTCGGATGGCGAGGCGTGACCTCCACGAATAGCCGCTGCGATTTAACGCGGAGCAAACGTCCGGGCTGCGGCGAACTGACTCAAGACTGCGCACAACGCATGAGAAATGAGCGAACCATGCACGCCTGCATGCATGCGCGAAGTTCTAGGGTTTGTGACCCGTAGTTGTACGGTGATGCCCATTAGGGGTTTGCACACTCTCCCAAGGGAATAGTCGCCGTGCGGGATTCGCGTCATGCGTGCAGCGAATCCCGAGGAAATCTGGGGGACGAATGCCGTCTGATGTCACTGAGCCGAAGTGGTCCCTACGGCTGCCTGCAGATTGCAGCATCGCTGCGATCCGCAGCGTCTATGACCTGATCCGAGAGGCTTTCGGCCGGCAGGACCGGCTCGAGATCGATTGTTCGAGCGTCGACAAGGCCGACGTAACCTCGATCCAGCTTCTGCTGTCGACCGCCAGGACGGGCGAGGCCCAGGGCCGCCCGGTGGTGCTCACATCATTCTCCCAGTCTCTGCGCAACACCCTTCGCCGCGCCGGCTTCGCCAGCGATGCGATGATCGAACAGCACTTCCCGCAAAAGAAAGATGGCACCTGATGGCCACGATTCTCACGGTCGACGATTCCCCCAGCATCCGTCAGATGATCAAGGTCGTGCTCGAGCCGGCCGGTCACAACGTGATCGAGGCCGGCGACGGCGCGCAAGGGCTCGCCAAGGCGCAGGCCGGCAAGCTCGACCTCGTCATCACCGACCTCAACATGCCCGTCATGAACGGGCTGGAGCTGATCCGGGCGCTGCGCAAGCTGCCGAGCGCGGTCGGCATGCCGATCGTGTTCCTGACCACCGAATCCAATGACACGGTGAAGCAGGAAGCCAAGAGCGCCGGCGCCACCGGCTGGATCACCAAGCCGTTCAAGCCCGAGCAGCTGCTCGCCGTGGTCGGCAAGCTGGTGCGTGCATGAGTGCGATGGACCCGACCGAGGTCTTTCGCCAGGAAGCCAGCGAGCTGTTCGAGGTCCTGGAAGGGGCCCTGCTCGATCTCGGCCAGCGTCCCGACGACCGCGAGCTGGTCGATTCCGCCTTCCGCGCCCTGCATACGATCAAGGGCTCGGGCGCCATGTTCGGCTTCGACAAGGTCGCCTCCTTTACCCACGAATTCGAGACCGCGTTCGACCGCGTCCGCAAGGGCGAGATCAAGCCGACGCAGGAGCTGATCTCGGTCGCGCTTGCGGCCAAGGACTATATCCGGGCGCTGATCGAGGATCCGCAGTCGACCGACGACATCATCGGCGAGGCCATCCTCGACGATCTCAAGCGCTTCGTGTTTCCCGACCAGCCTGCCGCTCCTGTCGCCGAAATCGCCGAAGCGCCGCCGCTGGCCCCCAGTGAGAGCAAGCAGACCGGCTGGCACCTGTATCTGGAATTTGAATCCCACATCCTGCGCAACGGCTCGAACCCGCTCGATCTGCTGGAAGACCTTTGCAAGCTCGGCCCGTGCTTCGTCGTGCCCGTGACCGACGGCATCCCGTTCCTCGACGAGATGGAGCCGGAAGACTGCTATCTGAAGTGGGACGTCAAGCTGCACGCGGCCTGCGACAAGGACGCGATCGACGACGTCTTCATGTTCGTCCAGGACGAGATGAAGCTGACGCTCTCGCCGCTTGAGCAGGTCGAAGCGCCCGCGCCGCTACCGTTGTTCCAGCTTCTCGACGAGGAGCCGACACCGGTGGCCGAGATGGCCGCGCAGGCGGTCGAGGTCGCTGCCGCGCCCGTCGCCGCGCAGCCCCCCGTCAAGGCAGAGCCGAAGCCGGAAGCCAAGCTTGAATCGAAGTCTGAACCGAAACCCGAGGCCAAGCGTGACGATCGCGGCATCGCCACCGTCCGCGTCCAGGCCGAGCGTCTCGACGAGTTGATGGACCGGGTCGGCGAGCTCGTCATCGCCCAGGCGCGGCTGACGCAGCTCGCCTCGTCCGGTTCGGATCTCTCGATCAAGATGATCGCCGAGGAAATCGAGCGCCTTGCCTCCTCCTTGCGTGACACCACAATGGGCGCGCGCATGGTACCGATCGGCTCGCTGTTCGGCCGCTTCCGCCGCCTGGTGCACGATTTGTCGCGCGACCTGTCGAAGCCGGTCGAATTCGTCACCACGGGCGAGGACACCGAGCTCGACAAGACCATGATCGAGTGCCTGGCCGATCCGCTGGTTCACCTGATCCGCAACGCCATCGACCATGGCATCGAAGACACCGCGACCCGCTCCGCCAACGGCAAGACGGAGCAGGGCCGGATCGAGCTCGCGGCTGTTCATTCCGGTGCGCAGGTGCTCGTCACCGTGAAGGACAATGGCGGCGGCCTCAACACCGCGCGCATCCGCGCGAAAGCGGAAGAGCAGGGGCTGATCGCCTCCGGCGCCGTACTGACCGATCACGAGATCCACCAGTTCCTGTTCCACCCGGGCTTCTCGACCGCGCAGACCATCTCGGCGCTGTCGGGCCGCGGCGTCGGCATGGACGTGGTCAAGCGCACCATCGAGACCATGCGCGGCACGATCGACCTGTCGACCCGGCCGGGCCAGGGCACCACGGTGACGCTGCGCCTGCCGCTGACGCTCGCGATCATCGAGGGTCTTTTGATCCGCGTCGGCGAGGGCCGCTACATCATTCCGTTGTCGGCGGTGGAGGAGTGCGTCGAGCTGACGGCAGAGGACGAGCGCTCCCGCGGCCGCAACTTCCTCAACGTGCGCGGCAACCTCGTGCCGTTCCTGCGCTTGCGCGAGATCATGACCGCATCGGGCGCGCCCGACCGGCACCAGAAGACGATCATCATCTCGACCGGCGAAACCCGCGTCGGCCTGGTCGCCGACCAGATCATCGGCAACCACCAGACCGTGATCAAGTCGCTCTCCAAGCTGCACTCCGACGTCACGATCTTCTCCGGCGCGACCATTCTGGGCGACGGTACGGCGGCGCTGATCCTCGATGTCGCACAGCTCGTCGCGATGGCGCAGTCGAAGGTCGAGAAGCAGCACATCAGCGAGGCGGCGTGATGAACGAGGCGCATACGGAGGAACATCAGGTCGACGCGATGCAGGTCGTGATGATCGGTCTCGGCGAGGAGAAATTCGCGCTCGACGCCGGCCTCGTCCGCGAGATCATCGATCCCGTGCCGGTGACCAGGGTGGCGGGCGCGCGGGCCTTCGTTCCGAGCGTCATCAACGTGCGCGGCAACGTCATTCCGCTCGCCGACCTGCGCATTCGCTTCGGCATGCCGCAGCTCGACGACTCCGCCGACACGCGCATCGTCGTCATCGAGATCGAACTGGACGGCGAGCCGGTGCTGGTCGGCGTCACCGCCGACAAGGTCTATGAGGTCACCGAAATATCGCAGACCGACGTGCAGCAGACACCGCGCGTCGGCATGCACTGGAAGCCGGAGTTCATTCGCTTCATTGCCAAGTGGCGCGAAGAGTTCGTCATCGTTCCGAACATGGAACGCATCCTGAATTGAGATGAGGTCTCGGGCGAGACTGGGGTAGGGGCTGGAAATGAGATTTACGGTCAAGGCAAAGCTTGCCATCGCGTTCGGTGTGGTCCTGTTGCTGTCGATGGCGGCGGGTGGCCTCGCTTATGTGAAACTGAGCGAGATGATCGACACCGCCGACAGTCTGGTGTCGCGCGCGGGCCGAATGGACCGTGCGGCGGAAATCGAAAAGGGAGTTCTGTCCCAGGTTCGGGCCGAGAAGAACCTGCTTCTCGCGCCGGATAGCGAGGCCGACCGCTTCATCGCCGAGATCGCCAAGCAACGTGAGACGCTGCTGAAACTGAAAGAGGAGATCCATGGACAGGCTTCTGCCGAGGGCAAGAAGCTGATCGAGAATTTCGGCGCCGCCTACGTCCGGATGAATGCCATTCAGGACGACGTCCTCAAGACCGCCAGGACCGACAGGACGAAGGCCGTCGAGCGCTCGTCGATTGAGGCTCGCAAGGCGGCCGGCGAGGCGATGGAAGCCGCCAGCGTCTACGTAACCAACGTCAAGAAGAACATGGCCGCTCAGACGGCCCAGGCTCACGAGGACGGCAACCGCGCTCAGTTCCTGCTGATCTCGGCCGTGTTAGCATCGCTTGTGATCGGCCTGATCGCCGCGATCTGGATTTCCCTCAGCATTGCGCGTGGCCTCAGCCGCGCCGTCGGCCTTGCCGGCGCGGTGGCGAGTGGCGACCTCAGCCAGACGATCAACGTCTCCAGCAACGACGAGATCGGCGATCTGGTCAAATCGCTCAACATGATGGTCGAGAAGCTTCGGCAGGTCGTCGAGGAGGCTCTCACCGCTGCAAACAACGTCTCCGCCGGCAGCCAGGAGCTCTCGGCCAGTGCCGAGCAGCTCTCGCAGGGCGCGACCGAGCAGGCCTCATCCGCCGAGGAGGCCTCGTCCTCGATGGAAGAGATGGCCTCGAACGTGAAGCAGAATGCCGACAACGCCAACCAGACCGAGAAGATCGCTGCGCAGTCGGCCAAGGACGCGGAAGCCAGCGGCGTCGCCGTGGGGCGTGCCGTCAATGCGATGCAGACCATCGCCGAGAAGATCACGATCGTGCAGGAGATCGCGCGCCAGACCGACCTGCTCGCGCTCAACGCCGCGGTCGAGGCCGCGCGCGCCGGGGAGCACGGCAAGGGCTTTGCGGTGGTCGCCTCCGAAGTCCGCAAGCTCGCAGAACGCAGCCAGGCGGCGGCGGCCGACATCGGCACGCTGTCGACGGAAACCGTGAAGGTCGCGCGGGAAGCCGGCGACATGCTGTCCAAGCTCGTGCCCGACATCAAGAAGACTGCCGAGCTGGTCCAGGAGATCACCGCTGCCTGCCGCGAGCAGGACGTCGGCTCGGCCCAGATCAACCAGGCGATCCAGCAGCTCGACAAGGTCGGCCAGCAGAACGCCAGCGCCTCCGAGCAGGTGTCCTCGACCTCCGAGGAGCTCGCCTCGCAGGCCGAGCAGCTTCAGTCCACCATCTCGTTCTTCCGCATCGAGCATGCCGGCCGCGGCGAGGCTGCGGCGCCCGCGCCGATCGACCGTGCGGTCACCCAGCTCCGCGCCAAGGCCGCGCACATGGCGGCAGCGGACCGCAGCGTCAAGAAGCCCGCGCCCGCCCGCAAGCCGGCGCGCGCGATGAAGGTCGCCAATGGCGGCGGCTTCGCCTTCGACATGCATGACGGCGAAGACGAACGCGACGCCGAGTTTCAGCGCTGACCGCAACTTGAAAACTATCTGACTCTGGACCGTACCATGGCCGCAACCTCGCAATATCTGACGCTCGGGCTCGCCGGCGAGACGTTCGGCATCAGCATCCGCAATGTCCGGGAAATTCTCGACATGCGGCCGATCTCACGGCTGCCGCATGCGCCGAATTTCCTGCTCGGCATGATCGACGTGCGCGGCAGCGGCTATCCCATCGTCGACCTCCGCACCAAGCTCGGCCTGCCGGCCGTGGAAGCGACTGAAGCGACCCGCATCATCATCCTCGACGTGCCGATGAAGGATCGCCTGGTCGGCGTCGGCTTCGTCGCCGATTGCGTGTTCGAGGTCACCGATATCGACGAGCAGGCGATCGAGCCCATCCCCGAGGTCGGCGGCAAATGGCAGTCCGACTATGCCGCCGGCATCGGCCGCAAGGGCGAGAAATTCGTCGTCATCTTCGATCTCGCCAAGCTGATGGCGAACGACGAGATCCCGGAAGGGCGCGATACCTCTCGCGCCGCCTGAATTTGCAAGCGTGAAGCGTGGTCAAGCGTAAGCACCCCAATTCGAACCAACGAGACTGACATGAGATTCACCGTCAAAGCCAAGCTTGCCAGCGCATTTGGCGTCGTCATCCTGCTGTCCATGATCGCGGGCGCGGTCGGGTACATGAAGCTGGCCGACATGGTCGGCACCACCGAGCTTCTGGTCAGCCGTGCGGGCCGGATGGAAAAGGCCGCCGAGCTGAAGGAAGGCATTCTGTTCCTCGTTCGCGCCGAGAAGAACTCGATCCTGGCGGCGAACGACGCAGAGCACGAGCAGTTCCGGGCTGACCTGATCAAGAATCGCGAAGCGGTTGCCAAGTCCAAGGACGAGATCTACGCGGCGGCCAGCGAAGGCGGCAAGAAGCTGATGGAGGTCTTCAACGTCGCCTTCGCCAAGCTGAACGCCTATCAGGACGAGACGGTCGCGCTCGCGAAGACCGACAAGCCGAAGGCCCTGGATCGCTCCATGCATGACGGCCGCAAGGTCGTTGCGGACGCGATCGAAGCGGCCGACGGTTACATCAAGAACGTCAAGAAGAACATGGCTGAGCAGGCCGAGCAGTCCAAGCAGGACGGTGCGCGCGCCGAGATGCTGCTGATGAGCCTGGTCATTGCCTCGCTGCTGATCGCCGCGGTCGCGGCGACCTGGATTGCGCTGAACATCAGCCGTGCCCTGGCGCAGGCGGTGGGCCTCGCTGATGCGGTGGCGATCGGCGATCTCAGCCACAAGATCGAGTCCTCCAGCAACGACGAGATTGGAGATCTCATCAAGTCGTTGAACGCGATGACGGTCAACCTCAACGCGACGGCGGCGCTCGCCAACCAGATCGCGCAGGGCGATCTCATGGTCGAGGCCAAACCGCTGTCGGACAAGGATACGCTCGGTCTCGCGCTCGAGCGCATGGTGGAGAAGCTCCGCAAGATCGTGTCGGAAGCCCTGACCGCGGCGCAGAACGTCTCCGCCGGCAGCCAGGAGCTCTCTGCCAGCGCCGAGCAGCTCTCGCAGGGCGCGACCGAGCAGGCCTCGTCCGCCGAGGAGGCCTCGTCCTCGATGGAGGAGATGGCCTCGAACGTGAAGCAGAACGCGGACAACGCCAACCAGACCGAGAAGATCGCCGCGCAGTCGGCCAAGGATGCCGAGGCCAGCGGTGCCGCCGTCGGCCGCGCCGTCAACGCGATGCAGACCATCGCCGAGAAGATCACGATCGTGCAGGAGATCGCGCGCCAGACCGACCTGCTCGCGCTCAACGCCGCGGTCGAGGCCGCGCGCGCCGGCGAGCACGGCAAGGGCTTTGCGGTGGTCGCGTCCGAAGTGCGCAAGCTCGCCGAACGCAGCCAGGCGGCAGCGGCCGAGATCGGCACGCTGTCGACTGAGACCGTCAAGGTCGCGCAGGAGGCCGGAAATATGCTCTCCAAGCTCGTCCCTGATATCAAGAGGACGGCAGAGCTCGTCGAGGAAATCACCGCCGCCTGCCGCGAGCAGGACGTCGGCTCGGCCCAGATCAACCAGGCGATCCAGCAGCTCGACAAGGTCGGCCAGCAGAACGCCAGCGCTTCCGAACAGGTCTCCTCGACCTCGGAGGAGCTCGCCTCGCAGGCCGAGCAACTTCAGTCGACGATCGCCTATTTCCGCATCGAGCAGGGACGCAGCCAGGCCGCCGCGCCGATCGACCGGGCGGTGAACCAGCTCCGCGCCAAGGCGGCGACAATGGCGGCCGTCGAGCGGCCGGCCAAGAAGCCGCAGGCGAGGCCGGCGCGCGCCGTGAAGGCGGCCGGTGGCGGCGGCTTTGCCTTCGACATGAACGACGGCGAGGACGATCGGGATGCCGATTTCCAGCGCTGAGACCCGTCAGGAGGTCGGCCCATCCTTCACCGATGGGCCGATCCGCCGTCAGTGATCGTGTAAATGCGTGGGATTCAAGATGGCCCGTTCGGCCCGACATTCAGTGCAGGCAGCCATCGCGGATCGGGGCATTCAGCCATGATGCCCGCCGTGCAGGATACGGTCGTCCATCTGTCCGACCGCCACTTCCGGACCATCGCCGAACTGATCGAGGGCCAGGTCGGCATCAAGCTGCCGCAGGGCAAGCGGCTGATGCTGGAGGGGCGGCTGCACAAGCGCGTGCGCGCGCTGAACTTCTCCGACCTCAATGAATATGTCGACAACCTGTTCGAGGCCGAACATTTCGACGCCGAGCTCACCCATCTCATCGATGTTGTGACGACCAACAAGACCGACTTCTTCCGGGAGCCCCAGCACTTCACCTTCATGAGTGACGTCGCGATCCCGGCCCTGCTCAAGTCGCACGGACGGAAAAACGCGAACCTGAAGATCTGGAGCTCGGCAAGCTCCACCGGCATGGAAGCCTACACCACCGCCATGGTGCTGGACGACATGACGCGGAACGGCTCGCGGTTTCAGTACCGCATCCTCGGGACCGACATCTCGACCGCGGTGTTGCGGCTTGCCAAGACCGCGATCTACACCCGTGACGTGCTCGCGCCGGTACCGGAGCCATTTTTGAAGCGATATTTCCTGTCGTCACGCGACAGGTCGCGCGGCGAGGTACGGGTGGTGCCGGAATTGCGGCGCATGACGCATTTCATGAGGATGAACCTCATGGATAAGTCCTACCCCGTCGACCGGGACGTCGACATCATCTTCTGCCGCAACGTCCTGATCTATTTCGAGCGTGAGACCCAGCGCAAGGTGGTCGAGCAATTGTGCAGCCATTTGCGGCCTGGCGGTTATTTGCTGGTCGGACATTCGGAATCGATGATTCACAGTGCCGTCCCTGGTCTGAAACAGGTTCAGCCCACCATTTTCCAGGTCTGATTGGAGCCACGCGAGATGCCGAAGGAGAAAGTTCGCGTACTGATCGTGGACGATTCGGCGTCGGTTCGCCAAATCCTGCAAACGATCCTCAACGACGACCCTGACATCGAGGTGATGGGGACGGCCTCCGATCCGTTCGCGGCGGCGCGCCGCCTCCAGAACGAAATCCCCGATGTCATGATCCTCGACCTGGAAATGCCGCGCATGGACGGCATGACGTTCCTGCGCAAGATCATGGCGCAGCGCCCGATCCCGGTGATCATCTGCTCCTCGCTCACCGAGGAAGGTTCCAACGTGATGTTCGAGGCGTTCGAGGCGGGCGCAGTCGACATCGTGCCGAAGCCGAAGATCGACACCCGGCAGGCGCTGTTCGAATGCTCGACGCGACTGCGCGAGGCCGTGAAATCGGCGGCGCGCGCGCGGGTCCGCCCGCGGGCGGAGCGCCGTACGATCGAGAGGAAGCTGACCGCCGACGCCATCATCCCGCCGCCGGTGCAGGGCAAGGTCCGGCCGACCACTGAACGCATCGTCTGCATCGGCGCATCGACCGGCGGGACCGAAGCGCTCAACGACGTCCTCGAGATGCTGCCGCCGCACTGTCCTCCCATCGTCATCGTCCAGCACATGCCGGCAGGGTTCACCGCCGCCTTCGCCAGGCGTCTCGACAGCGTCTGCCAGATCCGCGTCAAGGAAGCCGAGGACGGCGAGCCGGTGCTGCCGGGCTGCGCCTATATCGCGCCGGGCGCCCGTCACATGCTGCTCCAGCGCATCGGCCTGCGCTACCAGATCGCGATCAAGGACGGGCCGCCGGTGTCGCGGCATCGCCCCTCGGTCGACGTGCTGTTTCGCTCCGCGGCCCAGCATGCCGGCGCCAACGCGCTCGGCGTGATCATGACGGGCATGGGCGACGACGGCGCGCGCGGTATGCTGGAGATGCGCAAGCTCGGCGCCTCGACGCGCGCGCAGGACGAGGAGAGCTGCGTGGTGTTCGGCATGCCCAAGGAAGCCATCGCGCATGGCGGAGTCGAGAAGGTCGTCTCGCTGCATCATATCCCGCGCGAGATCATGCTCTGGTATCAGGCCGGACCCGTTGCGGTGGCAGGTTGATTGCGATGTCCGCCATTCCGGCCAACACACTCACCGAGGCGATCGTCGCGATCGAGGACGTCTCGTCGCGGATCGAGGACGTCTTCGCGCGCGTCGGTCACGAGCTCGGTCGCGGTCACCTCATCTTCAAGGAGCTGAACCAGGGCCTCGCGACGCTATCGGAGGAGCTCTCCGGCGCCGAGATCGAGGGCGCCGCCACCGCGCTACAGGAGATCGCCGCGCGGCTCAGCGAGCTGGCAGAGGCGCTGCCGGCCGAGAGCGCGCTGCTTGCGACCATCGGCACGAGCACGGCGGAGGCGTCCTCGCTGCTCAAGCCGCTGTTCAAGCACATCCAGATGATCACCATCATCGCGCGCAGCGCGCGGATCGAGGCGGCCTCGCTCGACGGCGATCGCGAGGGCTTTCTCGCCTTCACGCAGGAAGCCTATGATCTCGGCAAGGCGGTACAAGGTTCGATCGAGGGCTGCGCGCGGGACCAGCAGCGCCTGTCGGAAGCCGTTGCGACTGCCTCCGGCCGGCAGAAGGAGTTCGAGAGCCGTTATCGGAATCAATTGGTGTCGGAGAGCGCCGAGCTCGGCGCAGCCTATTCCGGATTGCGCGGCCAGCGCCGGGACAGCAGCCAGCTCGCCGACCTCGCGAGCACCAGCACGAGGAAGATCGCCGAGGCGGTCGGCGGCGCGATCATTTCCCTGCAGGCCGGCGACAGCACACGCCAGCGCCTCGAACATGTCTGCCATGGCCTCGGCCAGGCGTCGGAAGCTGCGCCGGGCCTCGTTCCCGAACGGGGCGCGAGCGAGGACGGCGCGCGCGCGATCTGCCAGTTGCAGGCGGCCCTGCTCAGGGACGCCCAGCGCGAATTCGGCGGCGACATCGGCCAGATCGTTCGCGCGCTCAGCGCCATCCTGCACGATGCGGGCAACGTCGTCGGCCATGGCCGCACGCTGTTCGGCGGCGAGGATGGCGGCTCGTCATCGTTCCTGGCGCGCATCAAGCAGGCACTGGCACATGCCTCGACACTGATCGCCACCTGCGAGAGCGCCGGCCGCTCGGTCGACGAGGCGCTCGCCATCGTCGAGGACACGCTGGCAAAGTTTCGCCAGGCTATCGCCGGGCTCGCCGAGGCGACCGTCGACATCACCCTGATCGGAATGAATGCCGGCCTCAAGGCGAGCCATCTCGGCAGCCGCGGCAGCGCTTTCGTCGTGATCGCCAACGAGCTCAAGGCCACCGCCGACCATGTCTCTGTGGGCGCGGGGCGCTTGCGGCCCGTGCTCGACGGCATCGAGCGCTCTGCGAACGAGCTGAAGGAGCTCCGCGTGCGGGGCGATCCCACGCAGCTCGGCAAGTTCGAGCCGCAGATCCTCCAGGCGCTGCGCGAGGTCGAGGTCGGCAACGAACGGCTCGGCAAGCTGATGAGCCGGCTCGTCGATGAAGGTGCGGAATTCGAAGGCCTGATGAATTCGGCGCAAGGTCTGATGAGCTCGCTGGGCGAGAGCTCCGCGGCCCTGCCTGCGGTTGCCGCGCGTCTCGAGACCGCGAGCGCGGGCACGCAGCAGCCGCAGCCGGAGGCGCAGGATCAGGCGATGCTCGACGATCTCTTCGCGCGCTACACGATGGAGCGCGAGCGGGACGTTCACCGCGAATTCCTGCAAGCGCTTGGCCTTGCGTCGATCGCCGCCACGCGCCGCGTCGATGCGGTCGAGACCGCGGATGACGGCATAGAGTTGTTCTGACGTTCGCCGCCGGCGTCGCGCGTCGGCGGCAATTCGACGGATTGGGTTTTCGGAGCATTAACCTTGCCCGAAGGGCTGGCCGTTAGGTCATTGTCGCGCCCCAGAGTTGGTCGCAAATACAGGGCGATCTTCACCTCGGAAATTCCCCATGCTGAGAGACGGTAAATACGCTGCCTGGTTCAGGACCCCACGAGGTCAGGGCACCGGCATCGTGGATCTGGCCGAGGGCCGGATCTCGGGCCGCGACAGCTTCTTTACTTATGGCGGTTCCTACCGGGTCGATGAGCAGTACTTCTCGGCCGTCCTGACCGTGAACCGGCATGCTGACGGCCCGCTGAGCGTGTTCGGGCCTGATGAGGTCGAGGTCAAACTTTCGGGTGTGTGCAACGGCCTGGTGGCGAGCTGTTCGGGAACGGCCAAGGAAGCGCCTGACGTGAAGTTCGAGGCGACGCTGATCTATAGCCAGGAAGATGCGCCGGCCGACGCCAAATGCGCGGTCGTGAAGCTCAACGCCGACAAGCTGCCCAAGGGCCTCGACAACCGTTCCCGGCCGCGTCATCCGTTTACGCCGCCCAAGGCGCCTGTGTCGTAGGGTGCGGGCTTTTAGCTTTGCATTGACGCTGTTGTCGCGAAAACACCGCGCGACTGTAGTGCGGCAACACTAGTTTTAGAGGTGAAATCTAGGTTGAGGCCCATAACAAAAGGCGGACAGGGACATGCCTCAGATCTGGATGACATATGACGAACTCGCGACCCTCAGCGGCTGCAGCGCTGCCGAAGCCAGGATGCAGGCGATGCATCTGTCGCTCGATCGCCGCAAGAGCCGCGACGGGAACACCCGCGTCAAGCTGAACCTCGCCTTGATGGCCCGGTTCTTCGAGACCGTTCGTGAAGCCGAATTCGACCTCGACGATGCGATCACGGCGCTGCGCGATGCCCATCGGCAGATGTCCGGGGTTCTTTCGACCAATCAGCCGAGCTTGCGGCGCGGAGTAGCGTAAGCCGGCGGCCGCCTCAGGACGGCGGCCTCGGCAGGAAAGCCAGGATGGTCTGGGCCAGAAGGACGCCGACGGTGCCGCCGGCGGCCTTTTGCAGCACGTCGATGAATCGTGGATCACGATCCGGCGTCACCGCCTGCAAGACCTCTAACCCGACTGCGACGGCGATCACGAACGCGCAAGCCAGCTTGACGCGCCCCGGTAGCAGGAAGGACAGCAGGAAGCCCAACAGACCGTAGGCGCTGAAGCGCTCAATCACGACGACCCAGTAGGCCTCCGCGTGGCCCATGAGCGCCGGCCGGCCCGCGAGCTTGGCCAGCGTCGCATAAACGATGAGCACGAGACAGATAACCGCGGCTGCGGTGAGATGATTGCGGCGCATTGCGCCAACATAGCCGGTCGACCGGCTGGCCGCTTTCGAAAGCCAAGAACATCGTTAAGGTTCACAAACCCTCGAGGGCATGAACCAAGGTTCGCGGGCGAACCGCGGAGCCGTGGCTGCGGCCCAATCCGCATGCATCCAGTTGACGTCAAACGAGGCGCGGTCCGGCGACCGTTCTGCGCCGAAAAGGGACGATGTTCAATCTTCATCGTTGGATAGTCTAACATCCGGGCGCGGAGAGATCGCGGGCGCTGAAAGCGATTGGCCCATGTCGACTGGCGGCTGCCATGCATCGATTGATGAGGCGGACGCGCCCGTCCATGACGTGTCGCGTGCGGCCGACGCTAGCTCTTCTTGGCGCCCTTGGATTTCAGCGACAGGCCGAGGCGCAAGGCCATACGCTTGATCGCATCGGGCGAGCGCCCGAGAAGTTTTGCTGCCTCTTCCAGCGAAGTCGAAGACTTGGCCAAATCCATCAGCCGGCGGTCTTCCTTGAACGACCAGGGCCTGCGCGCCATAACCGAAATCATCCTCTCGTCGACACAAAGACAAAGCCGCCAAGCGGACCCACGTTCGCTCGACGGCTTTGCTTGGGTGGGGCCGGGCCTGGGGGAGCCCGGTGCGAAGATGGATATGCGATCCGCTAAGGTTCGCAACAAACAACGCGGATTAAGCTAACTGCTCAACCTTACCGCGATGAAATCGGCGCGTTGCGCTCCGTATAACCACGGAGTTTCGCTAACCAAGATCGATCTGCACGCTGTGATGGTGGGATCGCGAATGTACTGGCACCACGTCCGGTTGTCGCAGAACCGGCGCACGGTCTTCACAAGTCCGCGCTCGAAATCCTCGCGGGAGCGCCAGCCGATATTCGAGATCCGACTCCGCGTCTCGACGCTGCGGCAAGGCTCGGAAGCTCCGCCAATTCGCGCGGACTGTTCTGATGAGCATGGAAGAAGTGCCGATCCCGGAGCCGTCGCCGAGCAGCCGTCGAAACAGCGACCGGTCCTTCGACGCGGTGGCGATGAAGATGTTCCTGATGCCTCCGAGCGTCAGGATGGTTTGCAGGCGCTAGATCATCGGCTTGCCGAAGACAGGCAGGAGCTGCTTGGATGCCATGCTGGCGATGGAGGCGAGCAGGGAACTTGTTCCCTGCGATGATGTCCCTCAATGTCCTCCAAGCTTGGGCCGGCAACCTCCCCTTGATAATGGATGGCACGGCGTTTCGCTGTCAGCACTTGTGCGCGATTAGGAATTATATGCTTCGAGATCACGACATTGTTTGCTTCGAAATCACGACGTAGATTCGAGTGATCAACTTGAATTGAATCGCCGCCGTTGGTCGCAACGGCTCGAACGAGAAAAAATCCAATCGCGATGCATGCGGCAGCGGCCCCGACGAGCAGTATTGCGCTTCTCTCGGTTGAGTCGTCACGAGATCGTCGAATTCGTTCGGCTATGGTGCGCGCGCACGAACAAATCAAAATCAACAAAATCAAGAAGACCGAGATGCTTCAAAAGGCGCGAGCGGCACTTCCTCTCACGAAGCTCAGAGAGCGGGCGTTTGAAGGCGCCTTTTTCAGCGTTGCGCTGATCGCGATGGCGGGCTGGGTGTATTTCATCACGCTGTTGCTGGTGCGATTGTTCCTCTGGTTCTTCGGTTGACGCACGAGCCCGATCACTTCGCATGCAGGGTGCTGCCCAAAAAATCCCTGGCATGACGAGAAAATCAGCGGCGGTGATCATGATCTCGACACAACTCGAAGATGAGACTGCCAGTATCACTGGAATGACTTGCGAATGATGCTGCTCGCGATCCTGGTCTCGCTCCTCGCTGGCTTTGGCGCAGGCTATGCGACGCGCGCGCTGCGGCCTCGCGAGCGCGCGGAGCGTCATCCGTTCCACCGTCCCTACAGTCCCACCGCGTTCCGGCAGAACAGTTCATTGGCGAGGGCGCGGCGTGCATTCTGATGAATTACAACCGGCGTGCGGTTCTCGCGTTGCGGCTCGCATGGCGGCGGAGGGGAGTGAATCATTCCGGGATTTCGGGGAGACGCCATGACGAGCCCGACGTACAACGCGCCACGGCGGTATTTCGTCGATGGGGGAGGTCGCCGCGTCCTGATCGGCCTGACGCCCGAGGAGACGTTCGAGTTCGAGCGGCTCGACAGCGAGCAGGCGCCCGGCCAGGCGCAGGTCGCGCCCGATGGCCGCAATGCGTGGCCCGATGCCGGCGAGCAGCGCAGGCTCGAGCTCTATGAGAAGCACGAGGGTGCCTGGAGGGCCTGGATGGCGCAAAGCCGCACCGAGCGGCGCGAAGGATTCAACCTTTATTAACCATCGCGGGCCCATTTTCTGGTCTGGCGCCTCGAACCGGAAAATGCACGCATGTTTCAGCTCTTCCTGCGGGCCCGCACCCATAACTTCCTGAAAGACCGTTTCGGCGGAGAGCAGGTGTTCCGCGCGCGCTCGCCCGAGCGCGACGCCGAAACCGATCGCACCCGCATCGAAGCCATCATGATTGCGATCGATGACGCCCTGCATGCGGCGGAGCGCGAGCAGTCGGGTCTCAACCGCCGGGTCGAAGACGTGCTGGCGCGCGCCGCCGTGACGATCGGCAACGGCGACGACGAATATCTCGAGCGCGAGGCGCTCGACAATCACCACCAGGACCTGTTCGACAAGGAAATCCTGAACGGCCAGCGCCGACTCAAGGAGCTCGGCGCCTCGATCGCCCATTTCAAGTTCCTGAAGGCGGCGATGCTGAGCCGTTTCCCGGACTACCGGCCTCCGGCGAGCCCCACCAACTGACGCTTGATACGGCGCGCGAGCGAGGCCGCTAGATCGCGAGCATGCTGTTGCCCTGAATGGACAGCAGCGTCAGGTTGCCGGTGGCATAGGCCCCGGTATCGATGTTGGCCCGGTTCTCGAGCAGCTCGGCCTGCTTCACCGGCGTATGGCCGTGTACGACGTATTTGCCGAAGCGCCTGTTGCTTTGCAGGAACTCGTCCCTGATCCACAACAGGTCTTGTTCGCGCTGCTCGGAGAGCGGAATTCCCGGACGCACCCCTGCATGGACGAAGAAGAAGTCGCCGCACGTGAAGGTCGGCCGCAACTGGCGCAGGAACGCGATGTGCTCCGGCGGCATCACCGATGTGAGCTCGCGCACCAGATTGGGCAACTCGTCCTTGCCAAGACCGGGCGCGGCCGACACGCCGTACGACATCAGGGTCTGGAGCCCGCCGAACTGAAACCATTCGGCGGCGCGAGCGGGATCTTCCAGCACCGATGTGAAATAAGCCTCGTGATTGCCCTTGAGAAAGACGGTGTTGCGGCGGCGGCTGCGGTCGATCAGGAGATCGAGGGTATGACGCGAGTCCGGTCCGCGATCGATGTAGTCACCGAGGAAGACCTCGATCGCGCGATACGGCCGGCTGTTCGCCATGTCCGCATCGATCACGGCGAACATCTGCTCGAGCAGATGCGCACAGCCGTGGATATCGCTGATCGCATAGATGCGCACGCCGTTCGGTAGCTTCGGCCGGGGCGAATTTCGGGGCGCAATCATGGACATGGGGTGCAACTCTTTCAAAGAGCTTCGCCCGAGATGTCAATATGCTATCGGCGAATTTGGATGTTCGAGTAGGTCTTTTTACCCCTGCCGGCAAGCGCGCACCTGGCTGATCATTCACCAGCTCTGCGAATCACCCGTCCCCAAGCTTGCGCGGGGCTAGCCGAAGCTGCGGCTGTCGAACGATGGATGGTGCGGCCTTGCCGCGATAGGCGGCCGTTCGCGCGCGGACCAGAACCGCGCCGCAGAAATAGCCAAGCTGGAGCACCGACGCGAAGACGAGGATCGTCACAACGATGTGAGCTGAATCATGTCCCTGCCAGACGGAGGCCACACCGAGAATCGTGGCACCGAGAACGATGGCGGGCGGCAGAATGAAGATCCGGAATCGGCCTCCCAGCAACGATCCGATCAGCAGACTGAAAATGGCAACCGTACTCACGACGCAACTCCTCGAATTGGTCACGAGTGTTAATGGCGGCGGCCTAATAACGGCTTAAGCGGCATGGTTGAACAGCCGTTCAAATGCGCGCGATAATGCTGTGCGAAAATGACGCGATTTGGTGTGAAACGCGGCGTGATGCCCGCTTAATTGTCACGTGTGTGACAGTAGTTTGAGCATTGTTTTGCTGCGACGCTGCATTGCATGAAAATCGATTTGATTTTTTCGGTGCACTGCCGCAATGTCGCTTTGTTTAGTTAAGATATACTCCGGCGCACGTCGAAAAAATTAGATCGATTTGCTCGCAATTCCGATTGCGAGTGGTGACGAGGCAGCGAGGTTCGGATGGCTGTAGCAACTTACGGTTCGGAAAATTATTATTCGGTTATCTCGAACCGACGCGGTGCCCTCCAAAGACCCCTGCAAGTGGCTTTGATCGCCGGAGACTTCGTCGCCGTTCTGCTCAGCTATTTCGCGGCAAGCGGCCTGTATCGCGTGCTCGTGATCGAGCAGGACTCGTCCGTCGGAGCAGGTCTGGTGGTCGGCGCGGTGTTCGTGACGATCGCTTATTTCCAGGGCGTCTACGATCACCATCGTCTGATGAACACGTTCTGGCAGCTGCGCAAGGCCCTGGCGGTCTGGCTGATCTCGCTGACCATTCTCGCCGTCGAGGCGTTCCTGCTCAAATCGTCCGCGGACCTGTCGCGCGGAACCACGCTGCTGTTCGCGGCCACCGGCGGCGTCGCCTTGGGCGGCCTGCGCGTGCTGTGGAGTCTGGCGCTGACCTCGAGCTACGCCAAGGGCCGCCTGGTGGATCGCAAGGTCGTGCTGCTCAGCCTCAAGCCTCTCGATTTCACCTCGACCCGGTTCAAGGATCTGCGCAAGCACGGCTTCAACGTCGTGCGGCATTTCGTGCTCGATCCGTCTGAAGAGGGCGCGGGCTGGGATCGCGAGATTCGCGACATCACCCGTCAGGCGCGCACGGCGGATGTGGAAGAATATCTCCTGGTCATCGACTGGGACGAGATGCCGCTTCTCCAGAAGCTGAGCCAGCACCTGCGCGTTGTTCCCCAGCCGATCCGTCTTCTGCCGGATTTCCCGATCGCCGATCTGGTCTCGCGTCCGTTCCAGCCCGTCAGCGGAACGGTCGCGATCGAGATCCAACGTGCGCCACTCAACGTCTTCGAGCGGGCCCAAAAGCGTTGCCTCGATATCGGTCTTGCCTCCCTCGCCTTGTTGCTGCTTGCTCCATTGCTAGCGACTGCCGCGATCATGATTAAGCTCGATTCAATCGGAAAGGTGATCTTCAAGCAGTCCCGGCGCGGTTTCAACGGCAAGCCGTTCGAGATCTGGAAATTCCGGTCTATGACGGTGGCGGAGAACGGTCATGTCGTCACGCAGGCGACGAAGAGTGACATGCGGGTCACCCGCGTCGGCCGGGTGCTGCGGCGGACCAGCATCGATGAGCTGCCGCAGCTCTGGAACGTTCTACGCGGTGAGATGTCGCTGGTCGGGCCGCGCCCGCATGCGCTCGCGCACGACAATTACTACGACCCGATCATCAGCAACTACGTGTACCGGCATCACATGAAGCCGGGCCTGACCGGTTGGGCCCAGGTCAACGGCTTCCGCGGCGAGACGCCGACCATCGATCTGATGGAAAAGCGGGTCGAGTACGACATCTGGTACGTCAGCAATTGGAGCATCTGGCTCGACATCAGGATCATCCTGAAAACCGCGCTGGCGCTGATCCATCAGGATGCCTACTGAGCCCTGAAGCCTCCTGCGGATCGTCGGTCCCGGAATCAGACGGGCCCGAGAGTTCACGGTGCAGTCCGCGTTGGTTGTCGGCCCTTGCTATTCGTAACCGTCGTCACACCGGGAGTCGGTGTGCAAGGGGAGAATGGCGAAAGCAGCTATCGCGCAAACGACGATCGCGAATGGAACAATTAGGACCGCATAGACTGCCGACTGCAACGCCCGACCGATCCAGGATCGATTATCGCCCTCTTCAGAATTTTCCCGGGCAGGCTGGGCCATCGGCCCGACCGCCAACCGGTGCGACTCCTCGGTGCCGGTCGCGGCCGTCAACATCGGCAACGAACTTCCGTCCAAATCAATCTGCGACATGACCAATGCTCCCTGGATCGTGTTCTTGTTCGTTGTCCCGCAATTCGCCTGCAAGGCTTTGGACTTGAACAATTCGCCGGGAAGGCCCTCTATCGAGGCCGGTTATGTCTCCCGGATAGGAAGTGAATGCACGCGGTTGAAGGCTTGGTACGCAACCTTCAACTTCAAGAACTCTGCCTGCATGAAGCTAACGGATCGTGAGCAGATGCAGAGCAGCTTGATGCAAATTTGTGCTGCGAAAGCGCCTGGTGTAAATCCCCTCGATTCCGGATTTTGTCATAAAAATGCAATTTTAGTTAACGGCTATTCACAAGCCTTGACGAGGTCAGCGGCCCGTTTCAGCGGGAGATGGCCGAACGCGGTGACCTCGCGGTGGCTGTGACGCTCACTGGCAGTGGATAGTCTTCGCGAGGCGATCGGCAATGGCGGTGTTGGCGGCCGTGCTGAGATGAACCTTGTCCTCGGTCCAGATGGGGACGACGTTCCTCAGGACCTCTTCGGTATCGATGAAGGTGAGACCGAGATCCGTCGCGGTCTTGCGAACCACCGCCCTGAACGGCGCGATCAAGCGCTCCTGGTGTTCGTTTCCGATTGGGGGCGGTGAAAGCAGGACCACTTGGCTCCCCTCAGCCTGTCGTCTGTGTATGAGCAGATTGAGGACCGAGCGGAATGTGTCGATGGATACGATGCCGGTCGGTGCTCTGCCATTGTTTAAGGCATCGTTCGAGCCGTACATCAGGATGGCCAGATTGGCGTGAGAGAGGGTTTGCCAACGCACGAGCCCGTCGACCGAACGGTCCCCCGGATATCCATGGTTCGCGACAGCGGCGCATCCCCTGAGCCGTTGGGCAAGCGTTTCCGGGAAAGGCTCCGTGCTGCGGGTCTGCGGCGCGCCGTTGATCTGGTTCGGTACTCCGGCCGGAGAGACGTCCATGCCATAAGTGAGGCTGTCGCCCTCGGCAACGATCGTCGATCCGCGTGCGATAACGACGGCGGACTCGCTACGAGCTGAGTTCGAAAGCACGAGGACGGTCGCAAGGGCGATCGCGGCATATCCAGCGGACGTCATGCCTAGCTCCGGTCAGAGGAGACGTTTCAGACGTAAGAACGGCTTCTCGATGACCGTCCAGGAGAAAGCTGAGCACAAGATCGTCAACACCAGCGAAGCCGCCATGACGAACAAGGTGATCGCGGCGTCCTGTTTGAATATCCCGAGTGTGATGAGGATGAAGACCAGCGTCTGCGCGATGGGGTACCCATAGAGATAGATCCCATACGAATAGTCGTTCTTGAAGAAGCGATCGAACCAGGGGGTTCGGAAGGTGCCAATGCACACGACACAGTAGATGAGGAAGAGGCACGAGATCGCGTCCGGAATCCGAAGCGTCATGCCGACCATGTAGAGCAGGAGGCTCGCCACGAACATTAGAGGGTTGTATACGATCTTGTCCGCGTACTGCGCAAACACGACGCCAACGAAGAACAAGTAGACGATGAACCAGTTGGTGAAGTGCGTATTGTCCGCTCTGGTCGTAAATCCCTCGGGTGACGCCAGCGACATCACGCTAAACGCGACGGTCAGAAGAACGATGCCGGTGAGAACGACCCGTCTCCGCGCGAGAATGCCACCCGCCATCAAGACCGCGATGATCAGGTAGCAGTAAAATTCCGGCCGCAGTGTCCAGAGGTTTGCGTTCACCATTCCCTTGATCGGATTATCCTGGAAGACACCGGGCAGCCAGAACGTGATCCAGCCGACGACGTTGCCGAAGTAGCGGTAAAGTCCAAGGCTTGCGAAATAGTCGCTCAGCGGCAAGCTGGTCACGAGCGGACCCAATACGAGCGCCGAAAGCGAAACCTCGAACAGCAGCGCCGGTATGATCCTGAGCGCGCGGAAGCCGAGAAACTTGCGCACGATACCGGTGCGCCCCGCGCTGCCAGCCACCAGGAAGCCGCTCAGCGCGAAGAAGCCGCCGACAAGCGCAAACAAGAGCGGTCGAAAGATCTCGCTCGACATCGCCGTATGAAGGAACGCCGAAAACTGCGGCACCGTCGACGTCGCGCCCGAAATCGCGGTGTCCGCGACCGGCAATACGCGTTCGCCGCGCACCAGGACGCGGGCGTGGTTCAGCAATATGACGGTCGAGAGGAAGTGCCTGAGAAACAAGAAGCCCGGATAAATTCCGCCGTTCGCTCTTCTGACCTCTTCAAGTGTGGCTCCCGCAGGTGACGTCGCATAGTCTGCAACTGCTTCGCTCATGTGACGTACGTACTCCCCACCATTCGATTCTGGTGCCTCGTAGGCTCAATATTTTGCCAGATTGTGACGTCGGTCCGGAACATGCTCATCATGCTTCCAAACCAGCAACACTGCGATGCCCAGATCGGAGGCTGGCGTCGAGCACCCGGCGCAACCGTACTTCGATCAGTTCATATGTCATGGCCGACATCGCGAAGCTGACGATCAGCCCGACCGCCGCAAAGGACAGCCAGATCGGCCAGAGCGGATAACCATGGGCGGCGAGCTTGGCTCCCGCCATTTGCAGCGGAAAGAGCGCAAAGGGATGCGCTAGATAGAGGCTGTAGCTGATCTTGCCGATGTATTGGATGACTGGCCGCTCGAGCGGAGCGACGATTCCCGAGGTTGGCGCGCGGACCATCGCGAACAGCAGATATCCGGGAATGAGCCCGAGGAAGGGATTGATGTATTCGAGGCAGACATACATCAGGAACAGACAGACCATCCCGGCCGCAGCACCGCGCAAGCCCGGTAGTTCCAGGCGGACATCGAAATACCGGATCGCGACACCGACCAGAAAATAGGCTGCGATGGGAAAAGCTGCGATGGCGATGAGGCCTGCGGCGACGAGAAGTCCGGCTGCCACCCACACTCGTCTGATCGTGACAAAATAGAAGGTCGCCGCGAACCAGAAATAGAACAGCCATTCATAGGTCAGCGTCCAGGCGTTCTGCTGAGCGGCCGGCAGGCGGAGAATGTCCGGCAGAAAAAAGAGATTGGCGAGGAAAAGACCGAGATAACTCAGAGGATCGATCCCCTTGAAGAACTTGTAGCCGACGATCGGTCCGACGATGAATATGACGAGGTGGAAGACGACGAACACCGGCAGAATACGCATGCAGCGTTCGTAGAAGAATTTCGAAATCTGCCGGTGGCGCACCAGGCTCGCCGGAATCAGATAGCCGCTGATGATGAAGAATAGCTCGACGCCGCGACCGCCGGTCAGGATGGTGAAGTCGAACCAGGAGGGAACCGTCGGCAGAAAGCCTGCATTCATCGGCATATCGTAGAGATGCACGAGCAGCACGCTCAGCGCGGCGATACCGCGCAAGCCCTGAATGGAGGGTTCGAATTTCTTGTCGTGGCTGGCTTCCACTGGATTGAGGCTTTCTGTCACTTAGGTGCCTGCCACAACAGGCAATGCAAGATGCTCGCCAACTAGCGGGCGCGTATGGGAACCGACAGCGCTCCGGCCGGCGTGGGAACCATGACTCGCGTAACCCGCCGTGACGGTCGGCGGAAGACCTCGCTGAACGCAAGCCCGATGATCAGAAGGCCGCTGGCGGGGCCGTAACTCAGAATCGTGATGGTGTAGATGTTCATCACGAACGCCAGCGTCAATTTGTAAATGTCCCCGGTACGAGCCACCGCGAGCACGACGAAGATCATGAAGACGATAAAGATCGGACCTATCATCAAATACGTACCGATGTAGAAATTGTCGACAGGTACCCAATAGGAGATCTTGTCTGAAAACAATTGCTGCGGATAGTTGAAGCAGCCCAATCCGCATCCGGTGATGAACCCGCTGGGCATCAGCTTGGCCATATAGACGAACGGCAATTGCCAGCTGTTATCGATTCGATCCTGCAAGCTGAACAGGCTGCGCGACAGACTAGTGAGATTTGTTCCCGCGAGCACGATCATCAGGACGATTGGAATGAAGATGCATGAGAACGATAGTAATGACATCGTCCGGAGCACGCTGAACCGGTAGCGCTCCTGGAACATGCGAACGAGCATCATCGCCAGGAAGTATAGGACCAGAGTGCCGGCGGCCGTCTTGCTGGTTGCGAGATTGTTGATTGCGTAGAACGCGATCGGCATCCAGACCAAGCACCAGATCAGGCCACGCCGGGGTGACGTCATGACGTAGCCCATCAGCACGAAATAGCCCGCCATTGTGCTGTCGGCGGCGAAACCTTGCAGGCGAGTCTGGCCTTCGGCCCACCAAAGCTTGCCGGCAATGCGCGACGCTCCGAACGTCTCGTATTCGAAGCCGACCCAGGGAAACTGGACGCGGGACGACCAGAACAGGCCGATGATCGAGATATAGAAAAGGGCGTGTATGAGCCCCAAAAGGAATCTGTAGTCCTTAACCTCCCTGCCGCAGAAGCAGAAACCGACGAAGAGCGGGGCGATCATTTTCAGCGCGGAGAGGCCTCCGCGGTGGTCGTTCAGAAAGACGTAACCGACATAGAGCGAGAACACGAGGTAGAGCAGCGTGAATATCGCGAGCGAGTTCGCCTGCTTGATCGCATAGCGATATGCAAACGTTGCCATGCAGGCAAAGGCTATGAGGTCCGGGATGAACCACAGGGCGCCAAGGTGCGTGATGGTCGCGTAGTAGCGGAACGCTCCGGCAAACGCGTCGCGGGTAAAGTACAGACACAGCGCGATCGCCTCGATCGGGAAGGACACGGCCTCCTGCCCGCGGATCGTCTCCATGCGGGCTTCGCTTAGGCTTGGCGCCGCTTCAAGCGTCATCGTCGGTTGTCGATCTCTCATATTCGTGCGTATTCATTCGTAAGATAGCATCCACCTGCTGGCTGTACCAACAGCGTCGTACTTTCCAAGTCGGCCCTTTTTTTGAGCAATCGATGGCAACGAGTTTGCGGGACTACGTCAATCTCGGAAAAATATCCAACGCGCTGGCCTCGACGGTTTTCGTGCTCGCGCCACTGCCGCTCGGCTCGGTCGATCTGGCCTGGGTGTGCATCTGGACGGTTCTGCTTGCCGTGAGCCTGGCGACAGCTTCGGTAGACCGCAGTTGCAAGGCTGATTTATGGTTTATAACGCCGATTTTTGCTGCAATTGCTACGATTGTCCTGATCATCTGGATTCAGGTGTCGCCGAATGCCGTCTCCAACTTGCAGGATCCGGCGTGGAGCAACGCGCGCGAACTCGCAGGCATCAACGTGCCGGGTCGCATTTCGCCGACCCAGTCGGTGCCCTGGTTGAGCTTCGGATATTATCTTCTGTTCACGCTCGGATTGAGCCGCGCCTACCTGCTTGCAATAGATGGCTGGCGGGCAAATAAATTACTCAAACTGGTGGCCTATGCTGGCGTTTGTTACGCTCTATATGGGATTTTTTCGCAATTGTTGCTGCCTGACACTCTGCTATGGCGGCAGAAGGAGTTTTATCTGCAATACGCCACAGGAACCTTCGTGAACCGCAACACGGCGGCTACCTTCTGGGGCAGTTGCGGCCTGATCCTCCTGATCATGCTGGTGCGCTCGATCCTGCACCGATCAGACGACCCCGGTCCGACCCGCATCAGGTTTTTCGACCGGCCCGCGACGCTGGCGTCAGGTTGCGGCATCTGTCTCGTGGCGGTGGGGATGACCGGGTCGAGGGCGGGTATCCTGATTACGATCTTCAGCATGGTTTGCGCGGTCGTGCTCTACCTGGCACCGCTTAATCGCAGTGAACGGTCGTTCATGAGCTCGGTGCGAAACAGTGTCGCGGTCGGCGTCATTGCGCTGGCCCTCGTGGGCAGCATGGCAATGGGGCGCATCTCCGAGATTGGCCTGGTCGATAGCCAACGCTACGAGGTCTATAAGACCGTCCTCGACATGATCCGGGGGCACGCTCTTCTCGGCTTTGGAGTCGGCAATTTCGAGGTTGCCTTTCCGCCGTTCCGGCCGGAATCTCTTGGAAGCCAGGGCATTTGGGACCGTGCCCATAGCACGCCGCTGGAGCTCGTGCTGGACCTTGGGCTGCCAACAGCTATTGGGATTGTCGCAGTCGCCATCTTCTATTTTGCGAGCCTGGTCATTGGCGCACTTCGCCGAAAACGAGACCGTCATATCCCGGTCATGGGGGCTGGGGTCTTCGCTTTGGGCTCCCTGCACTCGTTCGTGGATTTTTCGCTCCAAATTCCCGGATTTGGTCTGTTATTTGCCTGTGTTCTCGGCTGCGGGCTGGCTCAATCGATATCCACCTCAGCGCGAAGTCTCGCGCACCTAAGTGGAGATTGAAATTCACCATTTCTTAGGTAAATCTACCGTCAGAGCCGAACTCGATATAATGTATTTGTAGAAAATTGTTGGTGATTGAACATGCGCTTAGGTTATTTCGTTTTGGCTGCTGCGTTTCTGGGATTGCCGGACGCAAGTCTTGCTGCCACCGCCTATGGTGGCGCCTGTGCTTCGCCGTCTCCGCAAATCACCGCGGAGAAAGCCACCAACTTTCTGGATGCGCCAGCCGCCCTCCTGGCAAACTATGCAGATGGAGGCGGTGCGCTTTCATCGGCGATCCGTGATCTCGTTTCGACCCGGCCCGAGACTCTTGAAGGCATCCAATCGCTGTCCGAGGCCGCCACACCCGACCAAAATAGCGCCATCGGCGCCGGTCTCGGAACGGCGGCTGCAATCTGTGTGGTGTCCCAGCCGGCCACCGCCATGGATATCCAAGCTGCTGCCCTCAAGAGTGGGAGCAATGAACTCCTAACCTCGTTCACGAGTATTACCGGTGACATCCCCACCAATGTCACGCCCGGCTCGGACCCGACCGGTGAATCGACTGCGGGGGGCGGGAAGGGTGGTGGCACGCAAACCCAGCAGGCGGGAGGAGTGACTGGAACCAGTGACACACAGTCATTCTCGGCGGCCCGGACAACAATTAACAACGTCTTCTCGGCGGTGGCGGCTGCGCCGGCAGTCGTGGTCTCGCCGGTGAGCCCGACAAACTGAAAAGACGAGCTTCGATCAAATTTTAGCGAAATCCGGAACTGAAGCGTGAAAGGTGCTTGCTAGTCTACAGCGAATGTCCGGCAATCGCTGAGGTTAGCTATGAAAACTCTGGTCGCTCTTTCATTTTTCGTCCTGGGCTCAGCGAGCGCATTTGCCGCGCCTGTCGAGCAGGAGAATCGCTCTTCCGCCACCATCATTGGCGAGGCCCGCAACGTCCTGGCGCCGATCCAATTCGTCAAGTTCTGCATGAACTATCCGTCGGAATGCGAGGCTCGTACCAGTGAGGAGCCTACGCTGTCGCGAGACGATGCGTTTGCCGCCCTTGAGGAGGTCAACACGCGCGTCAACAGGTCGATCGCCCCCACGGTGAAGTCGAATGCGCCGTTAGCGGCGCGCTGGACGATCGGGCCGGCCGCCGGCGATTGCAACGATTATGCGGTGACCAAGCGCCATGAGCTCCTGGCGAAGGGCTGGCGGTCTTCCGACCTGCGCCTCGCCGTTGTTTTTGCGCCGGAGGGCGGTCATTTGATTCTGGTCGCGCGCGTGAAGGACGGCGACTATGTGCTCGACAATCTGTCGGAAGTGGTGCGGCCTTGGAACGAAACCAGCTATGCTTGGGTTTCGATCGAATCGACGGTGAACCCGAAATTTTGGGTGGCGGTCGACGGTAAGGGCCAGACGGGCAGTGCACAGAAATCCGCCTCTCTCGACTGATCGATGGGATGAATTAACTCAACAATGGGGCGGTCTAGACCGCCCCATTGTTAGTTTTTGCACCGCACAAAGATTTGCCATAGTGTTGCAGTCTACGGTCCGTTCTGCAGCTTGAGGCGAGCCAGGATGTCGGTACAAACAATGCCCGAACCGAGGCGCGTCGCAGTCAGCTGCAAGTGGGCACTGCTCGCGGCCGTTGTCCAGCTGTCGTGGTTGAGCCCGGCTCTCGCGGCAAGTGGCTGTGTTCCGCTCCTTGAACGAACCCCACCACTTGAGCTGGAGCTGTTCTCCAAAGACACGAGCCGAGTGCTGGCTTACGCCCAAAGCGACGACACCAAGCTGGAAGACAAAGTCACCTCCTATCTGGCGACGGATCCTGAGCTGGTGTCGGTCATGAAAAACCTCCTTATCAAGGCTCCTCCGGCCCGACACTTCGTAATCGGTAAGGCGATGGGCCGTGCAGCGCTCCACTGTGGAGCCGTCGAGCCGGCCTATGCCAGAAAGATATCTGCTTTTGTGGGCACGCTACGTGATTCTGACGTGTTGGCAGGATATACGTCCATCGACACGTCCAATGAAACGCAGCCCGGGACAATCGGGATAGCCGGATCAAAAAAATCCGGGGGGACCGCCCTTTTCGAAGGCGAGTTTGGTACTGAACTTGCTAATCCGTTCGCCGAAGTACCGTTGCCTCAATGACCTGTTGGATCTCGACTGATGTATCAGCCTAGGACTGCGTTTGAGCCGAGCTCCAGTTTTCGAACGCCTCTAAACGAGGCGTTTTTGACGTTTGAGCGGCTGCTCGACATCGTTCGTCGCCAGTGGCCGTTGATCACCTACACGGTCATTGGCGCCGTAGTCGTGGTGATCCTCTACCTGCTGGCCGCTTCGCCCATGTACACGGCGACGGCCAGCATCCTGATGGACACGCGTCAGGCTCAGATCTTGAACAAGACCAGCGAGGTTGCCAACACCACGTTGATCGATCCTGGCTTCGTCGACAGTCAGGTTGAGATCATTACTTCCGAGAATCTGATCCGGGGCGTCGTCAACAAGCTCAGTCTGACCAAGGATCCGGAGTTCGTGGGACCGCCGACCGGCGTCGTTGCGATCGCGATGGGGGCCGTGTTGCGCCTCTTCTCGTCCAATGGCCCGCCGTCGAAGGAACAATTGGAGCAGACCGCCGTCCTCGAATTGAAGAAGAACCTGAAGGTCGAGCGCGTCAGCACTACCTACGTCCTCAACCTGTCGTTCCGCTCTTTGGTCCCTGAAAAGGCGGCCCAGATCTCAAATGCGATCTCCGACGAGTACGTGGTTGGATCGCTCGAAGCCAAGTACCAGTCGACCAAGCGTGCGAGTGAGTGGCTTCAAAACAGAAGCGCCGAGCTTCAGGCTCAAGCGATCGCTTCCGATCGCGCGGTTCAGACCTTCAAGGCCGAGAATGGTATCGTCGGCACCAGCCGCGGATTGGTGAATGAGCAACAGCTTGCCGATGTCAACACTCAGCTGATCCAGGCACGTGCGTCGACCGCCGAAGCGAAGGCCCGGCTGGATCGCATCAAGCAGGTGACTACGCAGGATTTGGCTCAGCCAACGGTGACCGATGCGCTGAACAATCCGGTGATCACCCGTTTGCGTGCCCAGTATCTCGATCTTTCGGCGCAGTATGCCGACTGGTCGACGAAATACGGCAAAGAACACCAGGCGACCGTTAATCTGGCCAGCAAGATGCAGGACCTAAAGAATTCGATTCGCGACGAGGTCAACCGCATCGCCGATGCCTATCGAAGTGACTACGAGATCGCGAAGAGCAGGGAAGTCTCGCTGGAGAATGGCCTGAAAGGACTGATGAACGAGTCGGGCAGCACCGCGCAGGCTCAGGTGAAACTGCGCAATCTCGAGAGTGCCGCCGATACCTACCGAACTCTTTACAACAACTTTCTCCAGAAGCTTCAGGAAGCTAACCAGAACGAAAGCTTTCCGATCTCGGAGTCACGCGTGATTGCGACTGCAGTCACACCGGACAAAAAGAGTTCGCCGAAGACTGGCTTGGTCCTGATCGGAGGGGTCATCGCCGGGCTGTGCTTCGGCCTCGGCGGGGCATGCGCGCGGGAATTGCTGAGCCAGGTAATCCGGACACCAAGCGAAATCGAAAACGAAATCGGGATGCGCTGCGTTGGGACGCTTCCCGACGTGGCAGATGGTAAGGATCAGCTCTGGTCGGCAGCTCGAGCGAGCGTATACGCGGTTGACCATCCTTTCTCCCGCTTCGCAGAGTCTCTTCGCAGCGCAAAGACAGCGATCGATGCGGCGCGCCTGACCAAGGAGATGAACGTTGTTGGCATCGTCTCCTCATTGCCCAAGGAAGGCAAGACCACGGTCGCAGCAAACCTGGCGCATCTGGTCGCTATGGCCGGACACAAGACGCTGTTGATCGACGGCGATCTGCACACGCAGTCATTAACACGCAAGCTTGCTCCCGAGGCGACCTACGGCTTTCTGGAGGCAATGTCGGATCCGGATCACGCCGAGCGGTATGTGAGCGTCAGCAAGAAGACAAACCTGTCCCTGCTGCCTGCCGTGGTGCGTTCGCGATTGACGAACGCGTCTGACATCATGGCGTCCCAACAAATGGCAGACCTGCTTGCCGCGCTTCGACAAAAATATGCCTATGTCTTTATCGACCTGCCGCCAATACTCCCGGTTACCGACGCCAAGGCGGTCGGGCATCTTGTTGATTCTCTCGTCTACGTGGTGGAGTGGGGCAAAACGCGCAGGTCGGCAGTGCAGGAAGCCGTCGCCGAAGTCGAGGGCTTCAGCAGCAAGATCGTGGGCGTCTTGTTGAACCGCGCCAATCCGAAGGTGCTGAAGCGGATCGAATCGTACAAGGGCCGTCACTACTCTGACTACTATGTCGAGGCAACCTGACGCGGCGGGCCGATCGCCGCGATTGCCAGGGCGCATCCTCGTCGCATTCAGGCTTGTTCTGGCTGCGGTCGGCATCTGGTGGGTTGCTCAGGTCGGGAGTACCATTTTCGAACCGAACTTGCGGCAAGTCGCCGAGCGGCTCGGCCGCGGAGAGACTTACGATACCGAGGGTCTGCGGAGCATGGCCTCTCCCGTTCGTGCCGGCGAGGCGCGCTTGTGCGACGTCAAGGGGAGACGGAACGCCTTGCTGATCCAGCTTCGCGTGGCTTCCTCGTCGATCGAGAAGGCCGATCTTTCGCATTTGGATCAGGATGTCGGTGACGTTGCCGGCCTCAGCAAGGAATTGCTGGTTTGCTCGCCGTCCGATGGCTTTGCATGGCTTGGGTTGTACTGGGCTGAAATTCATTCGGGCGGTGCGGGGCCGAAGGCATGGTCCTATCTGGCGCAGTCCTATCGGTTCGCGCCGCACGAGGCCTGGATCCAGCTCATCCGCGCCACGCTCGTGCTGCGTTCGGGACCAGCGATCCCTGATGCGCTACGACCGTCGGCTGTCGCCGATTTCGATGACATCTTTCGCGCGCGGCTCTATCCGAGCGCGGCGGTCATCTACAAATCGTCCTCGGCCCGGATGCGGACCGTGCTTCTCGACCAGACATGCGGGTACCCGTCCGAGCCGCGTGCGGTGTTTCTTCACTATGTGAAGGAGCAGGGCTTGAGCATCGAGCACCGATGCTATCCAGCCCGGACGAATTCCAGCGCTCAGCCGAACGAGCTGAGCAGGGCGAGAGCAGATTTTCGCCAGGAATAGATCGACAGCCGAGCCTGCTGCGCGGCCCGTTCGGCCTCGCGCATCGGACCGCCGGCGATTTGCTCGTTGAGACGTGCGGCCAACCCGCGCGGATCGGTTGGATCGAAATAGCGCACGGCCTCGGCACATGTTTCGCGAACCGGCGGGATGTCGGCCGCAATGACAGGACATCCGAACAGCATGGCCTCGAGCGGCGGAACGCCAAAGCCCTCGTACAGGCTCGGGAAGACGAAGGCGGTCGCATGCTGATAGAGCGCTGCCAGGCCTTCGTCGGGGAGCCGCCCGGCAAAAATGACGTTCGCGACCGGGGCGGTCGGCGTCTCCCCGCGGCTGAAGACGCGATCGTTTTCGCCCCCGACGACGATCAGCGGATAGTCGGTGCGCCCAAGCAGCCGCATTGCCTCGATCGCGACCTGGACGTTCTTGTTCTTCTTCAGCGATCCGACGGCGAGGAAGTAGCGGCCGGCCTCGAGCTGGAATCGTTTTAGGACGGCGGTGTCGGGATGTACACGCGCCAAATGTTCGGCGCTGTTCGGGCACACGCCGATGGTCCGCTCCGGCAGGCCCAGCGAATCGGCCAGCTCTCCGCGCGAGAACTCCGAGACAGTGAAGATACGGCTGCGGAGCGCCAGCAGCCGGCCGAGTTGCCGATGCGCGAAGGCGTATTTCCAGCCGAAGAACTCGGGATGCTTGAACACCTGCGCATCGTGAAGCACCACGCGCTGGTCCCGATGGAGCAGGGGGCCTGAATTGGCGAGGCTGATCAGTGGGCCGCTGCGCGCCGCCCGTGCGAGATCGATCTGGTCCCAAACGTGTCCGGACCGCGTTCCGACCTGAGCCACCTCGATGTTGCGCAATGCAAGGTTTGAGCTCGAATTCGGCGGTACCAGCAGCGTCCAATGCGCGCTCGAAATGGACTTAGGAAGCGCGGCCGTTCCCGCCAGCTCGTCGATCGACCTGACCATCTCGGCCGCGTAACGCTGGACGCCGCTGAGCGATTGCGACAGAAATCGCCCGTTGATGAAAATCCGCAAAACAGCCAAGCCTGCTCTAAAGCTTCGCCCTGAAAGGAGCGAGCGTCTCGTGGAACGAGACCGGGGAAACGGTCGCAACCTCGCCTGGAGGCCAGCAAGCTGCCGTTCATCGGTCACGCGAAAGGGCGTGCGACAGGATTATCGCACGCCCTCGCGCTTGCCGACAAGCGGACGTTTGGTCGTCCGCTATGCGAAGATGAAATTGTTATGGGTGAGCTGGCTCGCCGTGACATGCGCCAGCGTGATCGAATCCGATCCGTTGATGTGGACGACCGTGTCTTGTCCGCTCTGTTCGAACTGCAGGTGGCTGTAGTCCGCGACGAGCGACTTCGAGATCTGCACCACGTCGTAGCCCGCGACCGAGCCGGCATGGAAATTGGTAATCGTGTCGTTGCCATGGTCGAACACCATGGTCGTCGAAGCCGTGGAGAACACAAATTGGTCGTTTCCGTTGCCGCCCTCCAGGGTCTGGCCGGCCTTGAAGGCCGTGACCTGATGCGTGCCGTCCGCCGCCGTCACGTCCGTCTGCAGGACGCCGCCCGACGAATTGTACGACACATGCTGGGTAGTACCTTGAGAACCGAAGTCAAAGACGTCTCGGGCTCCATTGGTTCCCACCAGAACTTGCGACGTCACGTTTCCTTGCGCGTCGTAGTGGAGCGAGTTGGTGCTACCGTCGGCGGCAAAGGTCTCCTTGAAATCGAGGGTTCCGTCAGTGTGGGTCCGGACGATCGAGGTGAGCTTGCCGCTAGCGTCGACATGCTGGACCTGGTTGGCATAGGTCTGCCCGGTGATGCCATACGAGTAGATGTCATGGCTTTGGTCCGCGTTCGCCACGACCTGCTTGGTCAGAACGCCGGCGCTGAAGGTCGAGATGGCAGAGGACCCGTCGGAGTGGGTGACCGTCTCGCTGGTCACGTGGCCTGAAGCGTCGTACTGGTCCGTCGTCGTCGTGCCGTCCGCAGTTTTGGTGACCTTCATCAGATCGGTACCGTCGGCGCGGAGGCGCTCGAAGGACGTCATCAGGCCGGCCGTATTGTAAACCGAGTGTTCGGTCGCGTAGGCCTGCCCCTTGATGTTGAACGTATAGTATTCATGCGATCCGTCGGAATGGACGATGCTCTCCGACGTCTTCACGCCGCTGGCGTTATAATAGACGCCCGTTCGCGTGCCGTCGGCCGCCGTGACCTGGGTGTAGTCAAGCGTGGCGTCAGCGTGACGCTGAACGATCTCCGTTACCTGGCCGTTCGCGTCGTATTGCTTGTGTTGAGTGGTGTAGCTCTGACCGGTCACATTGTAGAGGTAGATGTCTTTGGTTGCATCGGTATTGGCGACCGCCATCTGTGCCTTGACGCCGCTGGTATAGGTCGTCGAGTGCGATGAACCGTTGGCATAGGTGACGACCTCGCTCGTCAGCACGCCCTTGGCGTCGTACTGGTCGGTAGTGGTCACGCCGTTCACGGTCGTGACCTTGAGCGCGTAGCTGCCGTCGGCATGGAAGCGTTCGAACAGGGCGAGCTTGCCCGCGGCGTCGTAGCTGCTGTGCTCAGTGGTGTAGGACTGGCCCGTGATGTTGTAGGAGAAGTATTCCTTTGCCCCATTGGGATGCGTGATGCTCTGCGCGGTCTTCACGCCGGCCGCATTATATTGCGTCGAGGAAACGGTGCCGTCCGCAGTGGTCGATTCCGTATAGTCGATGCTGCCGTTGGCATGGTAGCGCCAGACTGCGGTCACCTTGCCTGAGGCGTCGAGGTGCTGTTGCTGCGATGTATAGGTCTGGCCCACGATCCCGTAGGCATAGTTGTCGTGGGACTGATCAGCGTTAGTGACGAAGACGTAGGACTTTGCCCCGGCGGAAGTATAGAGCGTCGTGCTCGACGATCCGTCGAGATGGGTGATGGTCTCGGACGTGAGCTTGCCTGCAGCAGTATACTGGTCGATCGTCGTGGTTCCGTCGGCCGCGATCTTCGTTACCCCGGTCAGCTTTCCGTTCGGATCGACATGGTCGATCTCGGTCACCTTGCCGCTGCTAGCGTAAAGATAGGTGTCCTTGGAATGATCGACATTGGTGACGACCGTCGTCGTCTTGACGCCGTTGGCGAAGTTCGTCGCGGCGGTGGACCCGTCCGCATTGGTGACGAGCTGATAGGCGATCACGCCGTTTGCGTAGGCGGATTCGTCCGTCGACGTCTGCTTGCCGGTCGAATCGTAGTTCGTCGTCAGTTTCCAGCTGCCGCCGTTGATCGTGACGGCAAAGGAGTAGCCGCCCTTGATCGTCGACAGCACCTTACCGTAGTTGGCGATCATGTACTTCATCGTCGCTTCGGAGGCGACCGTCAGAACGTGAGTGTCCGTCAGCGTGATGCTGGTGACCGTTCCGGCTGCGTTCAGATCCGACAGCTGCGCCACAAGGTCGGCGGCGGTGTCAGTCACCGTGGTCACCGTGGCTGGAGGAGCAGTAGCGGCGGGCGGGTCGATCTCGATGATAAGCGGATGATCGCTGATCGGAACGTTGAAGTCCTGGACGTTGTGGTAGGTGGCGATCGGAACGGTTCCAGTCAGCGGGTCGTAGATGACGACAGTCTGATGAACCGCGCCGAGATGCACGGCGACCGACTTGGTGGGGTTTGACACTTCCTTGTCAGTCGTATCGTTCCACAGCGTCGGCTCGGCCCAGACGACGAGGTCGTAGGCCCCGTTGCTCTTTCCGAGGACCATGCTGTTGCCCGTCGTGGGCATGTTGCTGAGGCTGTAGTTCAGCGAGGCGGTCGGCGTGTGCCCGCCGGTGCCGTCGTCCGCGAGGATGGTTGTCAGATTATGGAGCGCCTTTGCCGCAAGTTTCGGCGTGCCATCTGAATTGAACAGACCGAAATGCGCCTCCGGATCCGTGTTCGAGGAACTGGAGTCACGGTCGAGCAGCTCGTACAGATACGTCTTCTTGACGCCATCGCTGTACGAGTCGACCAGCAAGTTCAGAATGGATTTCGCCTGCACCGTCTGGTCGACGCCGAGTCCGCTCGCGCTGGCCAACGTGGTGTAGCCTGTTTCGGTAATGACCGACGGCTTTCCGACCGCGCTCGTCGAGGCGGTGTCCAGCGAGACGTCGAGGCCGTACTGGTTCGGCGTGCTGGTCGCGACATAGGCGTGCGCGTTGGAATAGTCAGCGTATTTGGCGAGGTTTCCGAGCGAGGCGTAACCGCTCGCGTCGTTATAGGCCAACGTCATATTGTAGACCGCGACGCTGCCGAGATGGGCATCACTCTTGATCGCGGTATAGAAGTCTGCCTGGAACTGGGCTGCAGCCGAGAGCGACGAGCTGCCGTGATAGCTGAAGGACTGGATGTTGGCTTCGTTGAGCCCTTCCACGGCGACGATGCTGCCGGGGTGTGCCGCAAGGAACGCGTCGATCGATGCGACATATTGCATCAGGCCGCTGCTGCCTGTCACCGGAAGATCGGACGACGTCACGAAGTCGAACTTTATGCCAGCGGCCGCGAGTGCATTCACAACGGGCACTGCGCTCGGATCGGTCGCAAATGAATCTCTGACGGTTGTGACGCCAAGATATTTGAGATCGTCGATCACGAGGCTGGCGTTATTATAGGCACCCCACGAATAGGCCGCGTGCGTGTTGATGCCGATCGAGCCGACGAACGAAGCAGCAGAGAGAATCGTTTGATTGGCATTCGCCATAGTCCAGGTCCCCATTTCAATTTCGGAGACATGCTGACAGGCGACAGCGAGAATTGAGTGTCGGGAAAAAGTAAAATTGTTAGCGTTGCGATGTTTTTCTTGCGACAACGTCCCGTTGTGGAACTTACGCGCGCGCAAGCACCATCAGGGACCATCCTCCGACGAGCCGCACCGTTGCATCGGGGGCCATTGTGAAAGCTATGCGACGCGGCCAGGCCGCGATCCGCTTCTTCCACGTCTTGTGGGACTGGTCGATTGCCCACGCCGTATAGAAGTCGTCTACGATTTCGAGCCCCGACTCATTCAGCAGAGAAATCGCACTCTCGCGTGAAAAATAATGAATGTGCCCAAGGCTTCGGCGTGCTTCCGGCAGCACCCAGCCGCGGCCGACCGAAAGTGCGTTCATGTCGAGCGGGATGTGGAGCACGTGCCACTGTGCCACTCTTTTCATCGCTCTGACGAAGGCGAACGGATTTTCGACATGCTCGATGACGTCGATCGCCATGCACAGATCGAACGTGCGCCCGCTCTCGAATGCGTCGGCCATGGTAAACGACAGGTTTTCGGATCGTCGCTTGGTGCTCATGGCGTGGGCATGCGGGGAGATCTCGAAGCCTTCGGCCATGGCCTGAGGGTACCGCTTCGACATGATTTCGATGATCGCGCCGGTCCCGCAACCGACGTCGCAGATCGACTTCGGCTGGACATGGTTATCGTCGAGTATCTTCGTGATGTGCGCCGCCTTCCAGGGGGCGTCCTCTTCGTGCCAGTCTGGATTGTCGGCCAGATATTGGTCGCTGGTGTATTTATCAGAAAGTTCCGGCTGCGCGCTTTCCATCGGTCACTCCGCGGTCCTTATCCATGGGCAATGCCGCGCCGGCTGAGCCGCGCCTGACGGTCTCGAAGAAGCTGACGAGCTTGTTGCCGAGCGTGTCCTGTTCGAATTCATGCGCCCCAAGCTTGGCATTGTCGCGAAGAGCAACAAGTTGTGCCGGGCTTTCGAGAATGCTCTTTAGTGCGCTGCGCCAGGCCTCGACCTCGCCGGGTGGAACCAGAACACCGTTGACGCCATCGATCACCAGCTCGGGAATTCCTCCCTTGTTGCTGCCCATCACGGGCAGCGACTGGCCGAGGGCTTGGATGACGACGCCCGGCGAATTTTCCTGCCAGATCGATGGGATGAGGAGCATATCGCTGGCGGCCATCCGGTTGGCGACCTCTTCCATCGACACGTGCCCCGTGAACGTCACCCATTTGTGGTTAGTGCAACGCTGCTTCAAGCGCTCGGCGCTCGGACCGGTTCCAACCACCGTGAAGGTAAGGTCATATTGGTCCGCAAGCGGCTCCAGCGCATCGAGCACCACATCGACGCCCTTGGTTTCGTGCAGCCGGCCGACATACAGCAGGCGAACGGTCTGCGAGGGGGCGTGCTGGACCGTCGGGGCCGGATATTTGTTGGGATTGAGAATGTGGGCCGTCGGATAGTCTCTGATGGGCAGAAACCTCGATAGCTTGTTGAGATTGTTCGCCGACGGAGAGACAAACCCCACCCGCGGAACTTTCCGGACATGGCCCATCTTGACCTTCGCCGAGGCGGCGCACGCGGTGCATTGGTCGATGCATTCGCGTCCGTTCACGAACATCGCCATCTTGATGCAGGCGAGGCTCAGATCGTGCAGGGTGAAAACGGTCGGGATGTCCCGCTTGCCGATCTCGGCGAGACCGTTGTAGCCGAGCCCCTGCATGATATGGATGCTGATGAGATCGGGTTTGAACGCATCAAGGGCCCTGGCGACTACCTTCCGGTTTCGCGGATCGAAATGATCCTGCAGGTGCCAGATCGGCTTCTGCCAGCCGGTGCGATAGATCGCCTCGAAGACGGTGTAGGGCCGCGGCATCGTCGCCCGCCAGACCTTCAGTCCCTGAACCGTCTCTCCATTGAGGTCGTCGCTGGGGGCTGGCGACGTGGTGAGAACGCCGACCTCATGGCCCTGGGCAACAAGCCAATGGGCGAGGCTTTCGGCGCTAAGCTCGGCACCTCCCTGCAGGTGCGGAGGGTAGAGGGCGGAAATGAAGAGAATACGCATATTGGTCCGTCGAGATGGCAGCCGTTAGCGCGGGCCCGCTGAATCGATGAATTGGCTCTTCCAGGCGAGAATGTCCTTGGTAGGAATATCGAGTGAGACCGGCGACGGCTTGTTTATCCATTGCTCGATCTGGTCGAAGGCGTCGCGCTTTGCGGTCGGCAGCCGGGTATTCTTTGCGATCTCGGTCGCGCGATTGTCGACCTCGAGGATCAAGGATCGAACGCCCGCCTGGAGCGCAAGCACGCCGCAATGCAGGCGCATACCGACATAGTCGACGTCGCCCCCGGTGAACACGTTGCGCGCACCGCTGATGCTCGGTTCGACCACCAAATATCGTGCCTGCGAGATCGCGCGCAAATATGCGAGATCCTCGTACATCTGCGGCCAGAAGAACAGCTTCTCGTAGTTCGCTTCGAGTCGCCTGACGAACTCCCGGTCACTGTCGGGATTCTTGAGATAGCCCGTCAGGGTGAAGAAGACGTTGCGGGATTTCTTCGCTGGAATGCTCGAAACATGCTCCGGCGTCAGATCCCACATCGTGGGACATCCCGTGTACGTCACGTTGGCGATGCCGGCGTCACGCAGTTTCTCGAAGGTGTATTTGTCGCGAACGGAATGAGATACGTTCCTGTTCAGCAGGACGCTGTAGATCTTCCGCGTGAACCAATCGGGCGTGCCCTGGTACTTGTGCCAGCCCACGCCCATCAGCACCGGATGTCCCGCATGCCGGAGCTGCGTCGGCCGCAATTTCCACTGATGATACCAGAGCCAGTGGCTCGACAGCATGTTGGTCCCGCCGACGAAGGCGAAATCCGATTGCTTCAGCGCCGCCATCGAAATCGACGAGGGGTAATCGTGTGTCGGGATTCCCGTGAAGAAGCCTTCGGGAAACATCTGTCTCAGATGCTTCATCACCGACTCCATGATGATCTGGTCTCCCAGATTGTCGGTGACATAGGACGTGTCAAATACGCAAATCTTCTTCAAGGCGACCTCGGACGATTTCGTTCATTGAGCTTCCGCGCGGACATCGAACTACAGGGGAGTTCGGGCGGATGACAGAGTGAAGACCGGCTCCTGTGGAAGGAGCGGAGTTATCTTTGCTGGAATCCCCGCCGCCAGCGAGCATGGCGGGACATCCTGAGTGACCACGGAATTCGCTGCCACAATGGAGTCTCGCCCGATCGTGATGTTTCCGAGGATGACGGCGCCGACCGACACTTGCACGCCACTTTCAATTTTGGGGCGTTCCTTGTCGTTCAGCTTCTTTCTTCCGACGGTCACATTCTGGAGAATTGTCACATTCTTCCCGATATCGCTGACCCCAAGCACGATTCCGTAGGGGTGCGGGATATACAGGCCGCCGCCGACCTCGCAAGCAATCGCGATTTCCGAGCTGAAGACGATGCAGGTGATCCACCAGAGGAGACGCCGAAGCGGCCGCCCCACAACCGGGATGCTCGCCACAAGCTCCTGTAGCCTTCGGGACAGGACAAATTGATATCCCGGCGTGATCAAGATCAGCCGGAGCACGATCAAGATCGTGGCCAGCTCCGAAGGCTCTCCGTCCACATAGGCGAGCTCTTGTTCAAGATAGCGAGCAGTATCGTCCCTGATCCTCTGGGTAGGTGTGTCGTTCGGGCTCACGGTCAATTCTCGCTGGTTCTCCTTCTGGTACAGTATTGCTTTGCCGAAAAGAACCCCAAAATTTGTTGGAACGCGCGCCGAACAGCAGCAACTGGCATGCGTCATGCAGACGGCAATTTGCCCTCAAATGCCCCATTTTCATGCTAGATGCTGTGCTCGGTGAGACGTCGAGTTGCTCACTTTGACGTCATGATCGTTCGCTATCGCCGCGTCCCTCGATGGGGCACCCTCCTCGCAAAGGCCCATGTCAGAGATGATTGCAAGAAGCCTGTGTCGCATCATGTTGGTTGTCGTGCTTATCTGCTGCGTCGGGGACCATCATCTGGTTGCCGCCGGTCCAGGCAAGACTCTGCTGTTCGACAGCAAATCGATCTCTGCTCGCGGCACTCCCCTGATCGTCGGTGTGGGCGTGCACTTCGGCATCGGTGGCGAGCACGGCTACGGCGCCAGCAAGGCGGCTCCCCTGATTGCCGCAGGGCATTTCGATTCCTACCGCGATGATCTCGGCTGGAGTGTCTTTTATTCCCCGCCCTCGGGCGGACCGGGAAGACAGCCGGCAAAGTTGTTCGATTTCATCGGAATGACGAAGGTGCGACCAACACTTGTTCTTGGTCATCCAAATCCGGCAATTCCAGATGGCAATCCGCCCTTGACGGATACCGGCCGCGCTGCCTTTGCCGACTTCACCGCGAAGGCTGCTCTCGGGACACGCGATCTTCATCCGATCTACGAGATCTGGAATGAGTGGAACATGAATGCAGTCAGGGGACGTCCCTGGCTGACAGGGCCGGGCGAGGCTAGCGATCCCCGCGCTGCCGTGAATTACGCGGCCTTGGCGAAGGCGTCCGTCAAGGCAGTCTCGCGTGCCGTGCCGGGAGCAACGATCCTGGTCGGTGCGGTGGGCGTCGATCCCGGATGGAAGTGGACGCAGGCCATCGTCGATATGGGCGTTCTCGACGGAGCCAGCGGTCTGTCCGTGCACATGTATAATCATTGCGAGAAGGTGATTGCCAATCGCACCGCGCGCGAGGCGATCGACCGCCTCGACGAACTCCAGGCCTTCCTGACGTCGAAGCACGCAGGACAACCCTATCCGGTTTACATAACCGAAGTCGGCTGGCCGACGGCCCAGAAGCCGTGCGCAATGGCGCGCGAGACGTCCGCCGACAACCTGGCCCAGTTCATTCTGTGGTCCGCTGCGACGCCTTGGCTGAAGGGAGTTTGGGCTTACGAGTTGAAGGATCAGGTCGAAAATCCCAACGACCTCGAGAGTAATTTCGGCCTCTACGACGTCAACTACCAGCCCAAGCCAGCCGCCTGCGCGGTTATCGAGGCCAACAAGATCATCAAGAGCTCATCGGGCATGACGCTTCACCGCCCATTCGATGATTTGTTCATCGTGCAGGCGCAGAAACAGAATGGAATCAGGCTCATCGCGTGGACGTCGCGAGACGCTGTGCAGGGGACGCTGGCGATCGAAGGAAATGCTCCTGTCCGCATTTCGAAGCTGTGTCGCGAGGACGCCGTCTCCGGCGCCAATCCGACCATCGGAGCAACTCCGGTCGTCATCGACATCGACGCCCCGCAAGCTTCGGTCCGCGCGCAGTTGTCCCCGTAGTCGAACCGTTACAGCGCGCGCGCTAGATAGTACAACCGGACGGCCAGCAGGATGACGGCCGTGGCGAGTGCGGCGAAGGCCGTTCCCACCAGATCGAACATATAGCTCGCCCCGAAGCTGAGGACAGCCGATAGGACGACGCCCATCGCATTGATCGCGGCGTATGGCTTGTCGCCGCCCGTGCTTGTGATCCCGATGTTTGCGAGATCCGAGCAGGAACGAAGCACGGCGGCGCCGAGCATGGCGAGAAAGACAACGCGATGCTCCTCCAGTTCGTGCATTCCCAGATATCGCAGCAGGATCTCGCTGGCTACGAATATCGCGATTGCGAGTGTCGTCGACGTTGCGATTGTTTTCAGGAACTCGAGCCGGAGGCTCGAACGCCACGCTTGTCTGTTGGCTGTCTTGAACTTGCTGACCAGGACGGGCAACGCGATCTGCACGACCGATGTCGCGACCAGCGTCTGGAGCGCATTCGTCAAGGACCAGAAAAACGTATAGATGCCGGTGGCAGTCAGGCCGAGCAGGAAGCTGACAATGTATCGGTCGAGATAGGTCAGGCCGATGAGACCGAGGTCGCTCAGGTAGATGTGCCAGGAGCGGGATAGCCGCAGCTTGATCCACTTGAAGTCGATCGGGGAGCGCAGCGCGCGGTCCAGATTCCACCCTCGGCATACGTAGACGAGAGCAACGAGCGCGAGCAGATTTGCAATCGCCCAGGTCAGGAACACGGCGTCGATCGTGCGCGTGCCCGGCGCCAACACGCCAAGGATTACGATCGGCGGAACCCATGACGCGAGGCGAATGAAGGCGAGCGCGTTGGCCGCAGTTGCCTTCCCGAGGCAGACCAAAGGCATATGAATGTCGAGCGCCAGAGTTTCCAGCCAGACCAGCGCCGCGATCAAAACATAGACGAAGGTGATCGAATATCCACAGATCAGTGCCACGGCCGTCGAGACGATCGAGGCGGCCGTCAGAGACGACAAGGTCACGACGAGCCGGTCCCTGATGCGGGCGACTCCCTGTTCGGGAGGAACGCCCACGACTTCTCTTGCCGTGTAGTAGTTGAGTCCCCATCCGAGCGCGCCGGGCAACGAACCGACAGCGCCTGCTGCGAGACCGTAAATGCCGTTCGCCTCGAAGCCGAGGAATTTCACGATGTAGAACGAGAGAATGAAACGAAGACCAAGCGTCAGGGAGCGCAACGCGAGATTCAGGAGACCTGTGAGCTTGGAAAATTGCATCTGGCTTCTGTCAAGACGGATAGGCGCGGTGGCCGACTTGTCCGGGAAGGTTGCTGATCACTGGGGAGCGACGAGATCGAGTGTGCTTTGAGCGCAGCGATTCCAAGTGAACAACTGGGCGCGCTCGCGTCCCTTTGCCGACAGCGTGGCCAGTAGCGCCTTGTCTTCCAGCAGTTGTTCGATCTGGCTGGTGATGTTCGCGGTATCGTACGGGTCGCAATAGATCGCTGCATCACCGCAGCGTTCGCGCAGGGCCGGAATGTCGGAGGTGAGGACGGGACAGCCGCACGCCATTGCTTCGATGGGAGGCAGACCGGACGATTCGTAGTTCGAGGGGAACATGAACAGAGACGCTTTCTTGTAGAGCTCGATCAATTGTCCTCCGTCATTGACCTGTCCGACGAACTTGACGAGCTCTCTCGACTCCTCTGGCACATGGCTTGCCGATTCCACGAGCCCCCCGGCGGTTCCGCCAACGAACGTGAAGCGGTATCCCTTCTTCTTGGCAAGAGCGCACGCGATTTCCAGCATTCTTGGGAAGTTCTTTCGCTTGCTGAGGCTGCCGACGTAGAGGACATGGCCTTCGTCGCGCTTCGAACCTTCGAGCTTCGGCAACACGTCGTTCGCAAGTCCGCCGTTGGGAATTGCGACGATCTTCGGGCCGACGCCGGGATAGTGCTTGAGGATCGATATGCGTTCGGACTCGGAGACCGTGACGACCCGATCTGCGCAACGAAACGCCAGCGGGACGAGAAAGCCATAGGTCGCACGAAAGGCACGGCTATAGGCTTCGGGAAAATAGAGATAGGAGAGATCGTGCACGGTCACCAGGACGCGTTGTCCGCCGATGAGTGACACGGCGGGTGCCGTGTTGCCGGGACAGAAGAGGACCTTGCCCCAGGCGAATCGCGGCAATTCGAACTGCTCCCACGCGTGGCCTTGCAGCCGTCCGCGCTGCTGGATTGGGATGTTTTTGAGCACGGGAGCCTCTCCATTCAGCACAGGACAGACCACCGACACGCTCAGGCCTGGACGCGACGGGAGAATCCGATCGATCGCATGCAGAAGCTCATGACCGTAGCGCTGAACGCCGGTCACTTCCTGGGTCAGAAAACGACCGTTGACCACCAATTCGATCGATCTCGCATCCATATTCAGCCTTTCGATTAACAGGTCGCTTTTACACCGGTGCGAGTTGACGCGGTAGCCCATCGGAGCAGGAGCACGTCCCGTGCCTCGTCGCCTCGCGATCGTGATGCATGGTCAACCGAATTTTCACGCCGTTGTCACCGTGTTGCATGTGGTGTTTCGCAAGCTGCCGGCCTCTTGCGCAGTGGTGTCCGATGGGCTTCAATGCATTCGAACTCCACTACTTATTGAGCGTAGGTCTATGCGGAATTCCTCTCGAACTTGGTTACGTCGTGAGAATATAGCGTTTGCGGAGGGCGTGCCGGCAGGCTCTCGCGTGCTCGACGCGGGTGCCGGCGATCAACCGTATCGCAAGCATTTCTCTCATTGTGAATACGAGGCCGCGGACTTCGAGAAGGTCGACCGAAGCTACGCCAAATCAACTTACGTGTGCGATCTGTCAAGCATCCCCGTGTCGGACGCACGCTTCGACGCAGTCGTATTCAATCAGGTGATGGAGCATCTCCCGGAACCTCTCAGCGTCCTGCACGAGTTGAACAGGGTCCTGAAACCTGGCGGAAGAATGATCTGCACCGCACCTCTGTTCTTTGAGGAGCATGAGGTTCCCTTTGACTTCTACCGCTACACGCAGTTCGCATGGCGCCATCTTTTGGGCAAGGCCGGTTTCGAGGTCGAGAGTCTGAATTGGATGGAGGGCTATCTCAGCACCGTCGCCTATCAACTTCAGACGGCCGCCAGATATCTGCCTTCGAACCCCAGGGATGTCGCGCCTGGACTCCTCGGCTGGGTCTGCGCCCCCGTGCTGCTCGGTTGCAGGGTAGCCTTTCACATTCTCGCCAGATTGTTTCACGTCCTGGATGAGCGGCAACGCTTTACGAAGCGCGGCTATCCCAAGAACTACGTCGTTGTCGTCAGAAAATTGTAGGGCGTGCCGTCATCCGGTGGTTGCGCACTGCATTCGTGACGTGCGGTGTGTAGCCACGCTCCGCCGTCCGCACTTTCGGCGGTCAGCTCTTCATCAAGTTGCCTTGGTCGAGTTGACGTTATGCTCCTCGATGGCGCCCTCGACGGCGTCACGAAAGTGCTGGGAGAACAACTCGCGAGAAAACTTCAACGCATTCTGTCGGCAATCGTCCGAAGTGATGGTCGGTGCAAGCGATTCGAATTCGTCGATGGCGCTCTTGATCGACTGCGTCGTCTGCTCGTGGAAATAGACGCCGGTTCGGCCAGGACCATCGTGGCCGCGCACCGTCTCAAGCGAGCCGCCGCGGCCGTACGCGATGACCGGCGTTCCGCATGCCTGCGCTTCGACCGGGATGATGCCGAAATCTTCCTCGGCCGCGAAGATGAAGGCGCGGGCACGCTGCATATGATCTAGCAGAACGTTCTTGGGCTGATAGCCCATGATCGTGACGTTCGGCCCCGCGACAGCTCTTGCGTTTGCCAGCTCCGGTCCGTCGCCGATCACGACCAGTCGCTTCTCGGGCATGCCTGCGAACGCCTTGACGATCATGGGAATGCGCTTGTAGGGCACCATCCGCGAGGCGGCCAGATAAAAGTCCGAACGATCTCCCGGACCCGGCCTGAAATATTCAGTGTCGACCGGCGGATAGATCACATCGGATTTGCGGCCATATGTCTTCTGGATCCGGCGTGCTACGAATTGCGAGTTGGCAACGAACGTGTCGACGCCGTGCGCCGTACGTACGTCCCACATCCGAATGTAGTGCAGGATGGTTCGCGCGATCATGCTGCGCAGACCGGAGTCCAGCCGGCTCTCTCGCAGATACTCGGCCTGCAAGTCCCAAGCGAAGCGCACGGGACTGTGAACATACGAGATGTGGAGCTGGTTCGGTCCTGTGATGACGCCCTTCGCCGCGGCATAGGAGGACGAGATCACGAGGTCGTATTCGGACAGATCGAATTGCTCGATAGCGATCGGGAAGAAGGCGAGATAGCTGCGATACTTCGTCTTTGAGAACGGTAGTTTCTGCACGAAGCTCGTGCGCGGAACGAGGCCGGACAGGAATTCCCTGCGATCTTCGGGCAGATGACATACGAGCGTGAACAGGTCGGCTTCGGGGAAGAGCTTGATGATTTCTCGAAGAACCTGCTCGGCGCCTCCTTGCACCATCAGCCAGTCGTGTACGATCGCAACTCTCATGCTAAGCGCTGATTTCTTCCGAGCCGGAATTGCGGAACGCAATTGGAACTAGAGGCCTACTGCAACTGGTTATCAACCGCCGCGTTGCAATAGTCAACGTGATGCGGCGCAAAGCGCTTGCTTCGAAATGTGAAGATTTTGCAGCCCGTAACACGTATTGCGTGCAATTGGTCACGCGCCTGCCTTGTCGGCAGGCGCTGGACTTATTTCAACGCGTTGATGTTAACGGCCGTATTAGTTGCTGAGTTCGTGAGGTTGAGGAATTTGAGAATCTCGGTCTCAGGAGATTCAGAGACAACGAGCTGGTCGTGATCGCGAACTTGGAACGAGTCGGCGAGGAACATGCCGTCGGGTTTGCTCCAGTCGAACCAATAGACCGTCGGGATTACGTCTCCCGGAAACATCTTGGTGTCATAGCCTGAGGAGTCGAGCAGGCGACGTGGCTCGAAACGGAATACGTAGACGGTCGTAAGATTGGCGCGCACCGGATCGAGGCCGCCGGACTTTGCCAGCGCTTCGGCGAGCGTCATCGTGTCGTTCTCGAACGTAAACCGCCTGTTGTTGGTGCCTCCGATCGAACCGGGTGAAGGCGTCGAGCCGAACGTCATGAACACACGCGGTTCGCGCGACAGATAGACGACGTCGCCCGGTGCGAGTTGCACGTCGTCGTTCGGCTTGCGGATCAGGCCGCTCATCGACTCAGTCAGAACTTGGGTGCCCCGCTTGATGGTCACCTTGGTCTCGTAGGACGGATACTTCGGTCCACCGGCGCGCGCGACCGCGCCGGTCACCCTGATGCCGCCCGGGTCGACCGGGAAACGAACTGGCGTGTTGACTTCACCCAACACACTGATCTGGTTGCCGCGCTGCTCTGCGACGGCGACGACCACCTGTGGATCGATGGCGCGGTTCTTGATGCGCTCGCGAACGATGTCCGACACGGCGCGCGCCGTGAGTCCGGCGACCTTGACCGAGCCGGCATACGGGATCGTGATGTTGCCCGATTGGTCGACCTGCTGCTTCGGAATGTCGACAAAGTTGCCAGGCCGGACGCTTGCTTCCTTGGGAATGAAAAGGCCGCCGGATTGGGCCTCGTACACCGTCACCTGCACAAGGTCGCCTACAGCGATCGTGACGTCCTTGTAGTTTCCGCCACGCAGCTTGGCGAAACTTCCGCCGTACTGGTCAGTCACGCCATTGGTCAACCGCATCACGTCCGGATTGATCGGCACAAGCACGTACGGAACGCGCTCGGTCGGTGCGGTCCTGAGAGCCGCGTTGCCACCAACGGAGATCGCGTTCGGAGCGTCTTGCGGAATAAAGCCGCAACCTGCCACGCTTAACGAAAGCACCGCGGCAGTGGCAAGAAGGAAGTGGCTTTTGTAGGCGGGAGTCAGGCGCAAAGGGATCACTCAGGTCATTGCTACGTAAATATCGGCGAAACAGATACCAGCAGCTAGTATGCGTATCTACGACACAATGGAGGGCAAGGGCTCTTCTCAGAACCTTGTTGCGAATGGGCAACAAGAGCGCGATGTGAACTTGAGTTCACATTGCCGCCTTTTTCATCGTCGTGACATAAACATCGGCAAGAGCCGCGTGCGTTTTCTCGATCGAGAAGAATTCCACGAAACGTGCGGAGCCTTTCGCGCCCATTTCCGACAGATCGCGTTCCCTTGCCTTCTGCAGGCCATCTTTCAACGCGCGGGCGCTAATGGGATCGCAGATGATTCCGGTGACGCCGTCTTCGACTATTTCGGGCAGAGCGCCGGCGCGGAATGCGACAATCGCTTTCTTTGCGCGCATCGCCTCCAGCGCGACGAAGCCGAATGCTTCCCACCGCGACGGGATCACGGTGAGATCCGCCAAGTCGAGCTGGATTTCGATTTGCTTACGGTCGAGCCAGCCCAGCATCTGAACGTTGCTGGGAAGTTGTATCTTCTCCCGTGAGCTGACGACCGGAGATCCGATCATGCGGATATCCGCTAGATTCTTCAGCATCTCTGCCGCTTCGATAAGCAGGTCGAAGCCCTTCTGCCGATCAAGTCGTCCGACGAACAGAACCTTCAGCCTGTTCGAGTCCCAGCTTGCTTGCGATGGCGATGCCTTTTTCCGAGCCGTCGAAAGTCCGTTAACCACGAGACTAAGGCGCTTCTCGGAGATGCCGGCGCGCTGGGCCGCACGGTATTCGTCATTCGAGACGCAGATGATTCGATCCGTCCGGCGCGCAAGCAGGCGCTCGAACAGGCCGGTCATGATGGTGCTGACACGGGATGTTTCCCGGGAAAAAGCCCAACCATGCGGGCAGTAGACGATCTTCGGTCGTGACGGCATGAAGATCAGGATCGGGCGCAGGACCAAGCCGGCAAATGTAGAGTGAATGTGCACGATGTCCGGCTTCAACCGGCGCACCTCGGCGACGGTCTGGCGCGCAAGTCGAAGCAGGCTTGCGAAGTTTCTGCCGGTGCGCCCGAACAGCGAAATATACCGATCGTCGATCTCAACCAGCTCGCTGCGATGATCGGCCGGAACGACGTAATGAACCTGCCTGAAGGTCTCGCGCTGGAGCGTGTGGAGTTCGTTGAAGTACGTCGCGATACCACCTCGGATGGTCTCGGCGGCATGCAATATCGTCAATGGTAACTGCGTTTCCGCCATGATCAAAATAAATGCGGTTTTGAGCGACTATGAGTCAATTGACACGCCGAAAAATATTTGAGGCTATCACACGGAATAAGCTTCTTAGGGCCACTTTTTCGCCGCGAGAAATCGACATGGGCAGCGAACAAAGTGTGGCCGAAAGTCGCAATTGGCGGCTAGGCAAACGGAGGGTTGATGAGATCAGTCCTTGTTCGACTTAGCCTTGTCCGATGTCATAGATCGGGTTCCTAGCGACTTTAATCCCGTAGTCCGGGACTTCGCCGAAAGCAGTGGAGGATGGTTTGGGTTGAGGCGTGGATCTGTTTACGCAGGTCTGACTCTTCAACTCTCTGCTCCGAAAGCGCGGCTCAATTTTCGCTGGATGGCTGCTGGATTCTCGTCTGCCTGGAATTCCAGATGACGCGGGAAGTGCGTCAGCGACAGTCATGGGCCTTGTCGCATGTTTGTTTCTCGAATGGAAGCACCAAGACATCTCCGTTCGGTCTTGCATCTAGCTTGTCAAATTGGAGCGAGCCAATATGGCCACATCGGACCTTGGCGAGCGAAGCGCCGTGGGTGACCCTATTTCCCAGCTGAAGCCGCTCTTGTGGCGGTCTGCGGACCTCTGCGAGCAAGCCCTGCCGCGTCGGATTTAGCATCATGCTTGGCGGTCGCGTTAACTGTTCATCTCAGTGCCAAGGTTGACCTCAATCAGCCGATATGCCCAAGAACTGTGTTGCCTGCACACGGGCTGTGCATCCGAGGATTGTAGGGCCGGGGCGGGTGCTCGCAGGGCCTTTTGATGGAACGTGAGACTTCAGGCCATGAGCAAGCGGATCGCTCTCATCACCGGCGTGACCGGTCAGGACGGCGCCTATCTCGCCGAATATTTGCTGTCGCTCGGCTATGTCGTGCACGGCATCAAGCGGCGTTCGTCCTCGTTCAACACCGCGCGCGTCGATCACCTCTACCAGGACCCCCATGTCGGCAACGTGCCGTTCCTGATGCATTACGGCGACATGACGGATTCGACCAACCTGATCCGCCTGGTGCAGCAGATCCGGCCGACCGAGATCTACAATCTCGCCGCCCAGAGCCACGTCGCCGTCAGCTTCGAGAGCCCGGAATACACCGCCAACGCCGACGCCATCGGCGTGCTGCGCCTGCTGGAAGCGATCCGCATCCTCGGCATGGAGAAGGAGACGCGGTTCTACCAGGCCTCGACCTCCGAGCTCTATGGCCTCGTGCAGGAGATCCCGCAGAAGGAGACGACGCCGTTCTATCCGCGCTCGCCTTACGGCGTTGCAAAACTCTACGGCTACTGGATCACGGTGAACTACCGCGAAGCCTACGGCATGTTCGCGTCGAACGGCATCCTGTTCAACCATGAGAGCCCGATCCGCGGCGAGACCTTCGTGACCCGCAAGATCACCCGCGGCGTCGCGCGTATCGAGGTCGGGCTGGAACAGACGCTCTATCTCGGCAATCTCGAAGCCAAGCGCGACTGGGGCCATGCCAGGGACTATGTCGAGGGCATGCACAGGATCCTGCAGGCCGACAAGCCCGATGACTTCGTGCTCGCCACCGGCGAGATGCGCTCGGTGCGCGAGATGGTCGAGCTGTCCTTTGCGCATGTCGGCCGCCGCATCGCATGGCGCGGCAAGGGCGTCGAGGAGACCGGCGTCGACGAGGCGAGCGGCAAGACGGTGGTGAAGATCGATCCGACCTATTTCCGTCCGACCGAGGTCGATCTCCTCGTCGGCGACGCCAGCAAGGCGCGCGAGGTGCTCGGCTGGACGCCGAAGCGCAGCTTTGCCCAGCTCGTCGAGGAGATGATGGCGAGCGATCTGGCGGAGGCAAAACGGGATACGGCCAGTGGCAAACGCACCGTTTGAGCTGAAGGGCAAAAGCGTCTATGTCGCCGGCCATCGCGGCATGGTCGGAGCCGCGCTGCTGCGCCGGCTGGCGCGGGAGGACGTGCAGCTCGTCACCGTCGACCGGCGCGAGGTCGATCTCTGCAACCAGGCCGCCGTGTTCGACTGGTTCGCCAGGACGCGGCCGCAAGTGATCTTCCTCGCCGCGGCCAAGGTCGGCGGCATCGTTGCCAACGACACGCTGCGCGCCGAGTTCATCTACGACAACATCGCGATTGCCGCGAACGTGATCCAGGCCGCGCATCAGAGCGGCGCCGAGAAGCTGATGTTTCTGGGCTCGTCCTGCATCTATCCGAAGCTGGCGCCGCAGCCGCTGCGCGAGGATTCCGTGCTATCAGGCCCGCTGGAGCCGACCAACGAGCCCTATGCGATCGCCAAGATCGCCGGCATCAAGATGGCGGAAGCCTATCGCAGCCAGTATGGCAGCGACTTCATCAGCGTGATGCCGACCAATCTGTACGGGCCCGGCGATAATTATCACCCCGAGCTAAGCCACGTCGTCGCCGCCCTGATCCGCCGCTTCCACGAGGCAAAAGTCGCAGGCGCAAAGAGCGTCATCGTGTGGGGCACCGGCACGCCGCGGCGCGAGTTCCTCTATGTCGACGACATGGCGGATGCCTGCGTGCATCTGATGAAGACCTATTCGAGCGCGGAGCTGGTCAACATCGGCACCGGCGAGGACATCACCATCGCCGAATTCGCGCGCGTCGTGGCCGACGTCGTCGGTTACGGCGGCGAGATCAGTTTCGACACCTCGCGCCCCGACGGCACACCGCGCAAGCTGCTCGACGTCAGCCGTCTCGCCAGGCTCGGCTGGTGCGCCACGACCTCGCTCGAGGACGGCGTGAGGCGCGCATACGCGGCGTATCTATCGCATACGTAGAATGCAACCAATGCATGTCGCGTATTTCAGGAGTTGTCAGCAACGCCTGTCGCGCGCGGCGGCTAAGGTTAATTCGGTTCGCGTAGCGACCTGCCCTAATGTAGCGTGCGGCCGGATAGGGAAATGGTCTAGGGTGTAGTGGGAGATCCGACTTCAACGGAAAGAGTTTTTCATGCGAATCGCGATGATCGGAACGGGCTATGTGGGACTGGTGTCCGGAGCCTGCTTTGCGGATTTCGGTC
>NZ_JCAMOP010000031.1:0-115528 GCF_059512345.1 Bradyrhizobium sp. Unk1 | reverse complement strand
ATTTCCGCCCTTCTTGGAATTGTACTCCACATTGATCGGGCCAGTCCGAAAACGGCCAGCTACGACCTGAGCTGCACCGGTAGCCTCGGATCTAAACACGCTTTGATCCCCGAACAGGCCAAAGGACACGACGCCAACCTTTCCAGCGTCCTCAACAGCATGTACCGACGAAACTAACGGCCAGATGGTCAGAAAAAAAGCGACGAGCGGCGGACCGAGCCGTCTGATCGAGGACCTGGAGGTCATAGCGAACCTCGTTTCGAGATTGCCGCGAGAGAACTACCGCTCAACACAAATAGTGAAAAGCCAGTGTAGTTCCATCCTTCGGAACGGCACACGCATGAGCCCGGAAATGCGAAGTGGCAGCACCTCCGATTGATGTCCGCTTAGTGGGTCGGAGCGGACCAGATTTGCTAACGCTAGGTTCTTCGCATTTGACCCCAAGCGGACGTCTGTTGATCTAGATCAACATGAGCGGCGCGAGACTTTGTGTTCTTGCGTCCTTGTGGCGGCAGCCCTCTCCAGATCCCTGTAGATCAGCATCAAGGACAACCTCGATGAGATGTAGATTGATCAGTCTGACGTTTGCTGTCTCGATAATTCCAATCGTTGCGAATGCGCAGGTAACCATTGATATGGGCAAGATCATATGTAGCCAATATCTTGCTATGCCGCAGTCACAGTCAGATAAGTTTTCTGCCTGGATGAGCGGTTGGTTCAGTTATCAGAACAACAGGACCTTTGTGGACCTTGCTTTGCATCAACAAAATATCGCCAACGTAAAGGCATGGTGCCAATACCATCCGGCGGAAAGCGTTATGTATGGCTTGCAACAATCGGTAGGCAAAAATTGACGGCTCGGGACTTTGGAGGATCGCTATGAAATGCAGGGCTCTTGTCGTTTCTGTGATTTTGATAGGCGCGGCATCAGCGCCAGCCGCGGCTCAGATCAAACTGGACATGAACAAGATCACTTGCGGAAATTGGCTAGGATACGGTTCAGCAGACCGAGATTTCGTAAGGTATTTCATGAGCGGCTACTATAACGCGGCCGCAAATAATAATGTTTTGGACTACGACCGCCTGCAAAAGAATTCCGAAAAAGTTGTCGCCTATTGCAAAAAGCACAAATCCGACACGCTGCCAACCGCCATTCAAAAAAGCGCCAGCTAGGTTGTGGGCCCCGACGGCGGCGTCGCGGCCGGAGCCTTGGCCGACCACATTGCCACTCCTCGACCGAGAGTTGAACGGGCCACTGGAACTGCGCAACCGCCTCATTGTTGCGCGCATAACCGCGCGTCGCTTCAGTACGTCTCTTTTTGTTGCCAACGGCCGGTCCCAACGTCTGCTGCTTGGGGTAGACCGGAAGTGACGGCAGGGTTGTCAAGGCGGCGCTTTTGACCCTTACCGGACATCGGCAGCCGCTTGAACCTTAGTGTCTGCATCGCAGACGTAGCAACGAGCGGGATTTTTGGAAGTCGCCCAATTGTCTGCAATTGGTGCAACATGACGCGGCTCGTATCGGAAAGACCGCGCAGTTTGAACTAACGCATTTTGAGGAAATCGCGGCGCTAATTTCTTGTTTTTTTAGAGAAATTGCGATGACGAACATGCCCTTGATGGCCGCAAACTCGGCGACGACATTTATCGTGCTACTGGTCTCGCACTTGGCAGCGCACGCGCACGATCCTAACCGCCCCGAACTCAATCACTGGTTCGAGAGCCTCAAAAGTGGCAAGGGGCCATGCTGCTCAAACACGGACGGAATAGCAGTCGCCGGCCCCGATTGGGAGAGCAAGGGCGACGGATACCGCGTCCGTTTGTACGGACAATGGTGGGATGTGCCACCGGAAGCGGTGATTGTCGGACCCAACCTCACCGGACGGACCATTGCGTGGCCCGTGTATGAATATATCGATGGCATGCCAGCACGCGTGACCGATATTCGCTGCTTCATTCCGGGTCCCATGATGTAATTCAAAATCAGCAACATCAGTTCCGCCCGTGGCCCATCGCGTCAGTTGGCGCAGTGCTGCGACATGTCCGAAGTTGAGGTTAGACCGGAAGTAGCTGGCCGACTGGTAAAACGACGCGATTGACCCAGAGCAGACGTGACGCGCATCGTCTGACGCAAACTTCAACCGGGACGCATGCCTTCGCCCTTGATGACCGCCTCGGCGTCCTCCGTCTTCAAATAGTCGAGGAGGGCCTTTGCAGCGGCGGCTTCCTTAGTTTCCGTGCCGAGTGCGGCCGTGAACACAACGTCCTGCTGCACTTCAGCTGGAAACGGGCCTACTAGGTCGAGCCCCGGAGCCATCAACACGTTCATCAGGAACAGGGCAAGCTCGGCCTCTCCCGTCGCGACCGCGGCGACAACTTGCACTGGCGTCGGCTGCGGCTTCATCTTTGCATTCATCGGCTCGGTGATGCCGAGCCGATCGAACACTTTCGCGATCGAATAGCCAGTCGCGCTCTGCGGAATTGAAGCAACCGAGTCTGCCTTTAACAGCGCCGCTTTCAATGCGTCGGGTGTCGAGATGTCCGGCGTCGTCCCGCCAGCTCGAACTGCGACTCCGAGGCCGACGCGGGCGATGTCGATGGTCGGGTCACTCACAAACCGCGCCCGTGCGGCCGCATCCTGCATCACCTCAACTGGCACAATGCCGACGTCGAATGGCTTCCCCGACGTTGCTTCCTTGATCAAGTTTGGCGTCGTACCAAAGAAGATATTGAGCTTGTGGCCCGAAGCCTGTTCGAATTTCGGCCTGAGCTCCGTCCAGATCGCGTTCATCGCGCCACCCGCCAGAACTCTGATCTCGGCTGCGTGAGCGCTCGGCACCAAATGCTTGATAAACGCAAACGCGAGCAATGCAACGATCGAAAAACCCCACCTTGCCATGATGTACCTCCCAAGCAACCTATGCAGGCTAACCTGCAAGATGCCTCGTCGGGAAGTGCCCAAAGTCGGCTTGTGGCCCTTAGCGTCGAAGCGTACCATCTCTTCGGCGTCGGCTGTTCGGGGAAGACCGGACATGGATGCAGGTATGCCAAACCGACGCGAATTGCACTAAGCCGCTGTCGCGGTAGAGCACGACGGCTCGATATCCGCGAGTAGGGAAGTGGCTCCGCTGCCCGGCGACAGATCGGCCCGGGTGGGCTCTGCCAGCAATTAGCTGCGCATGGCGGCGCGGCAACCGACGAAGCTCAACGCGCCCGCCACGGTGACGGCAATCCAGCTCACCCAAAACGGCACATCGACGCCATTTAAGGTGACGGACCAGTCCATCACAATCCGGATCAACTGCAAAGGCGCGCTCAGGGCAAAGATGGCGGCGGTCAGCGTGCAAAAGGTTCTTATGGTCATTGCCCGTCTCCGACGGCGCACGAGGACGTGGCTCGCCCCCGCAGCCAAAATGGGGAGGGGCCGGCGCGGCGGCCGCTCCCTTTAAGCAGGGAAGTTGCTAAACAGAGCCATTCTCGATGTGTCGCACAATCGCCGTTTCGCGACGCCGCGAGTCGGGATCACTTCCACCTTTGGCACAAATGCGAAGTGCAGCGATGTCCGCGGTTACTGTGAGCGGCACTTCGTCCCCACAATCCGCGGGCAGTGTTACTGCGCCAGAAATCTATATGCGACAATCAGAGCCACCATGCTCGCCAAAATGAGCAGTGCTGGAAGGGGTTCTCGGATCATTGGCTTCGACGAATGCAGTGCAGCCGATAGACCGGGCTGATTAGGCCGTTTCTTGAGCCGCACGACTTTGCCCTCTGTCATTGGTGTGCGAGCCTTTGGTTCCGGGGGCGCGCCCACGCCTCCCATCTCGCTGTAATAAGCGCTGTAGACCTCGCGAACGGCTAGGGCCGTGGACTCGGCCTCGCTCATTGTCTCGAGCCGAGTTCGATAGTTAGTCAGAAAGCTTTGGGCGCTGGACGGCAGGTCATCGAAACCACCGAGCTTGGCCATCATGAGCCAGGTGGCAAAATCCGTCTCAGCCCTCGTGCGCGCTTTCTTGGCGATACTAGCTTTGGAGCTAGAGGACATGGTGGTCCGATTGGTTTGAACCCGGCCGCGAAGCTGTTCATTGACACCATCCGCGGCGGGAAAGGCAATTGGCAATCCAGTCACAGTAATGACGGCGCGGGAGAGTTCAAACGCGAATCTTACCAACTAGTCGGCTCCTGACCCAGGTTGAAGCGGACTGAGCAGGCTAGCTAGGGTAGGGCTCACCTCCGCTGATGCCCCAACGGCAGTAGCTCTGCGACGCACATACGAACAGTAAGCGCGGAAAACAGCGCCTGCAGGCCGATCCATTAACGTTTGCGGATATCCACTCCTTCACACCCCGGCAGGATTCTTCCGCACTTGCAAAGGGATATGGCAACTGATCGGCCAAATCCTCAGCTCATCCACGGTCGTAAGCCACGGTCCGAGTGCCGCCTGCTGCACTTGGCAGCCGCTGCTACTCGAACCCAGACTGGTCACACATGATGAATCTATCGCGCCGCCAATTTTGAGCCGCATGGCCGCCCATGTCGGCGCGAAGGGGCGGTTGAGGATTTGCTTCGCTGGCTTTGCTCTCGCTGGAATTCTTTCAACGACGCCCGCGTCTTCCAATCCTCTTGACGACTTGTTCAGTATCGCTCCGCGCGCACGCGCTCCGACCTATCCGGCGCAACCGGAATGCTTGGCACGCCCCGGCAACTCGACCCCCGACGGCCAGCATTGGGTCTATCGAGTCGATGGTCGCCGCGAATGCTGGTTCCTGGCCGAGGGCATTGCGACGGTGAAGAAACCCGCTCGTTCTCGCGTAGCAAAAGATCCCGTGGCTAATTTGGACGAGGACGAGATTGCGCGTGGTAAGCGGAGCCCGGTCGTTGACGCGCGCGCAGAGTTGCTGCGGCCCAGACCGGCCGAGCGGTCTCAGCCCCCTGTGCCTGAATTCAAGGTAGCTGATGCTGCTTCCGAACTTAGAACGAGCACGACGGCCCCGATACCAGCGGTACCCGACCTGCCTCGTCGTACCAACCAGCTTACGTCGGAGTTCTCTGTGATAGGATCGCTTTCGTTGACGTTGCGGGCGTGCAGTCGTTTGGTGACCTTGTCATCACCCAGAGCGGAACTAGCATCATTATTCTGGCGGGAGCTGATCAGGTTACCCTTGCAAACTTCACCGACTTGATGACGGCGAATGACTTTCTGTTTGTTTGAGAGCGCTCCTCTTCGTTACCATGGTCGCGATAGGCCGACGGCGCAAGAGGTTAGGGATGTGACAGAGTTCCAGACGCACCTAGTCGCTCATTGACCTTGTCCGACTTCAGCGATCTCCGCTGTACTGAGCGTAGACGCTCCGGCCTGGCCGACGCGGACAGATTCCATCGCGCCCTTCGACACCGCGTCTTCGACGCCCGTTGCAGGCGTGTGTAAACATCCCGTGGCCGTCGAATCGCAAAACTTTCGATGAACTGGAGGTTACTGCTGGTGATGATCTTTTTCAGCGCAGCCTTGCGCTCGAGCAGGGGGACTTTCCGCAGGTCGCGGCCGTTGAGGTAGAGCAGGTCGAAGGCGACGAGTAGGGTGTGAAGCCAGCAGAAGAGCAGAAGAAAGGGCAAGCTTTTGTGGGGGCAAGCCCCGTCCGAAGTCTATCGACGCCGGTCAACGGTCCGTACAAATACCGATAGACAGCGATACACACTCTCATTGCTGTCGTGGCCGGGGTTGCGTGGGTGGTGGCGCAGCGGCTCGGCGCCTCCATGGCCCGCTGGTCTCTTCGTGTTCAGACCCGGTACGTCAAGGCTGGTCAACCGCCCGGCTACCATGACCGCCTGAAGGCGATCCGCGCACTCTATGCAGCGTGGACTCACGAGGAAGCGACCGTCTGGCAGATGTAGATCGGGCTCGAGTGCAGACGTTCATTCAATGTCGCCAGCCGTCCTTGTCGACCTCCACCTGAAATCCTTTCGGCAACCGCGGCACTTCACCTTCGGCAGGAACGTTGCAGGCCGGGCAGGGGGCGCCAGCGCCGCCACAGCTGCAGGCGCGCGGGCCGTCCCAAGGGCGGTCGGGGTGGTTCTCGCAAACCCAGCCGAGATCGTCGCAGTTGACGCACGTCGTGGTTATTGCGCCTGCAGCCACGGGCTTTTCCGCGCTGTGGCCGGGGTTGCGTGGGTGGTGGCGCAGCGGCTCGGCGCCTCCATGGCCCGCTGGTCTCTTCGTGTTCAGACCCGGTACGTCAAGGCTGGTCAACCGCCCGGCTACCATGACCGCCTGAAGGCGATCCGCGCACTCTATGCAGCGTGGACTCACGAGGAAGCGACCGTCTGGCAGATGTAGATCGGGCTCGAGTGCAGACGTTCATTCAATGTCGCCAGCCGTCCTTGTCGACCTCCACCTGAAATCCTTTCGGCAACCGCGGCACTTCACCTTCGGCAGGAACGTTGCAGGCCGGGCAGGGGGCGCCAGCGCCGCCACAGCTGCAGGCGCGCGGGCCGTCCCAAGGGCGGTCGGGGTGGTTCTCGCAAACCCAGCCGAGATCGTCGCAGTTGACGCACGTCGTGGTTATTGCGCCTGCAGCCACGGGCTTTTCCGCGCTGGGCATCAGACGACCCCGCGCAATGGCAGCGCTAGCTGCCAGTCGAAGCGCCTTGTGGCGTTGGCGGCGATGAAGTCTTGCAGTGCAGACGAGACCTCCGCGTCGGTGTCGGCTGCGCGCTGGGCCAGTGCGTCGGCGATGTCGGAAGTCGCATCCCGCGACCACCCCTCGACGGGATTGAAGGATGCAATTCGGACCGGATAGGCGTACTGACCGGACAGGAGATTTTGGAGGACGGTCTCGAGGTCGGTGTCGGCCTCGTCCGTTTCGCGCCAGGCGCAACCCGCGCGCGCGCCGAAGTCTTCGGGCACCAGATAGACGTCGCGGTCGAGGCGGTCGGCCGGCACGATCGAGGGCGAGGAACGCATACGCTACTCCGATACTACAAGGCGAAGAGAACGGCCCCGGCTGCGGGGGGATCAAGGGGCTAGGCCGGGGCCGCTCGGCCAGCTGTGGCAGCGAGCCGGCGACGACTCAAATATTCGTCCGCCGTTGTAGTTCCTTTTCAAAACTCAGGCCGGCGCTGTCCGTATCTAACCCGGTGTCCGAACCTGATTTAAGGGGCCTAACATGCTTAAGGGGCCTAACATGCTAGAGGGCAAGCTAGCGGGGAAAGACGATCCTACGTTCCGCGCGGGCAGGACTGAGCAACTGATCAATATTGCTGAGTGCCGAGAATATGCTGACCACTACAAGAGACTTTCTGGCGCAAGCGGCATTTCCAAGGATCGCGCCGCCGTCCTGAAAAACATCGCCAGAACTTTTGTGGGGTTGGCCGGCCAGCTGGATAGACTGGCGACGCTCGCGAGGAGCGAGGAGAGGTAAGGCAGCCTCAGCTGGCGGACCACGTCAGTTATCGGTCGGGCGATTCCTTTGCTGAGAGGCGGTGCGTCATAGACTGTCTCAGCCTTGTCATACCCGCCGCTATTGGCGTGCTGGTCGGTTTGTTCTTCCTTGGCCACAGTAAGATTGATCGGCGGAGACGCGATTAACCCGGTCCGCATGAGCATAATGAGCCCGCCTGTTCGCGCTGGCGGGCTACTTCGCGATCCGATATTTCCTGGCCGCCTTGCGCCTTGGTGGTGTATCCGGCGTACGCTGCTTTCCGAGGTCTCAAAACAGAGGCAGGAGATAATGTCGGCTACAGAAATCCTAAAGAGCGCGCTCGCACTAGCCCTTTATATTGCGGCGACAACAACGACGCTCGCAACCGCCCAAGAAGCGACATTTTCAGAAGGCGAGCGACTTGGCCTTGCGGCGTGTTTGTCCAAATGCCCCGATAACGACAAGGCATGCAACAATCGATGTATCTCGAGTTCTCAAACCAAGGGCCGTGTGTGGGGCGACGATGTGCGCGCTTGCATTAGGGGTTGCCGGGTAGGCACCCAAATGAAAGATCAGATATTTGGTTGTATAACGGGCTGCCGTCTTGATCGGATCGTCCGATAGAAGCGCGGTGTTAGCGTCGGCACAAGCCGCTAGGGATTGCGGTACCGAAACGCAGGCGGCCCAAGCAGCAGCCCCCCGGTTCGCACTGGCGGGCCTCAGTGGCCTAGTTCGATTTCGGGGGTGGCCTAATTTGCCAAAAATGAGGGCGCGCGTTCATGGCCGCTTGCCCATTAGCTCGTCGGTCTCGAGAGCGAGCTTTAACCAACCTTTGGCTATTCCGAGCCAGAAATCCTTGTCTTGCTGGTTGCTGGCCGCATCGGCCATCTGCCGCGCTTCTGCGGCCTCTTTACGCAACTGTTTGCCATCCAGCACCATGGGGTGTGAGTAAGCGCGACGTCCATATCTCGGATTATGGACCCGCGAGCTGACTGACGCCTTACAAATGTGAGGTCCTCCGTCAGTGTCCGCGCAAGGCCCCGCGCTCACACCGCAGTTGAATGGCCCGCCGGTTCACGCTGGCGGGCTGGGCGTCTCTCGCAACTGCCCTAGTAGGCGCGGCGGCCGTGCCGCCGATAAGCTGCGGGGTTTTCCACGCCCGCGAAGTATGGATTTGTGGCGCACTCTGCGGCGCGGCCCGATGCCGAAGCGTTGCACTGAGGCAGCGATGTGTAGCTGCAATCGTAATAGTTGGCCCCCGCGCGGTAAACGTGCAGGCAAACCGGATAGGCCGGATTATACGTCTGAGCTGCCGCCGGCTCTGTTGATGCCATCCCGATTGCCAAAATCGCCAAGGCCGGAGTACGCATTGGAACCTCCTTTCGGACATTGAGAACGCGCGCGAAGCTCCACGAGCCAGCCAGTACTTCGATCGTACCCCGCGGAGGTCGCGACTGCGCCTGACGATCGCTACCAGCCCGCTGGTCACGCTGGCGGGCCGTCCCTTCTAAACTTCATTGCGATCGGTTCCGTTCCCGATCTGGAACTATACCGCTTTGGGCACAAGTGGACAGAACTGATTGCCGGTTTTTCCTATGCTCATGACGACCTGGCGACCCCATTACCGCCAAGGTAGCCTCCAAACGGCCCCGGCAACTTAGTCTTTTGCTGGGGCCGCTTTTGCGTTGGTGTCGATCAGCCGGACATAGGTCCCGCTCTCGTGCAGCTCGAGCCAGCCCTTCTCAACTGCATGCTTGATGCCGGCGCCGAACTCCAACCCGGTGGCCTTGAGCGTGTAGAGAAACGGAGCATTGAGCTTTTCGATGTGAATGCGACCGTCCTGGACAGCTTCAATGGTCTTCGCGAGCTCGACCAGTTTGCGGGCGGCGGCTTCAGGAGCGGCAAAGGCACGTTCGGCGGCGAGTTTCATGCAGATCGACTACCCGATTCTTCGTCCCCCAGGCCGAACTGCTTCACCCGCACTTGTGGTTTTCGGCGTGCAGCGCGGTTCGATCGCCGGTCATCTCACCGACGTAGTCGTCAATGGCGCTCATCAGCTTCTCGCGGTCGGCGCGGCGATCCTTCCTGCCGAAGATGAGGTAGTGGCGAAGCCGGCCGAGTTCGGCCAGGTCGGCTGCTACCGCCTCGGCCCGCACTTCTTCCGCGCGCTGACGCATGCGCTCTTGGTGCCAAGCTCTCGCCGCCGCTCTGTTCTCTGCCTTGGTCATGACGCCATCGAACCGCGGCGCAGGCGAGAGTCAAATTATCGATTCCTAGCGGCGCGGAATGCTCGCGAGCTACTGCCGGTCGTGGGTGTGGAAAGGCGAACCGCACAGGAAAAGACACGGCCGCGGCCGGCGGCCACCCCCACCGGTTGAAGCGGTAGCTTATCCACAATTCCGGCGCTGCGAGCATTTGCTTCGGCGCCGCCGTGATCCAAAATCAAAATCGCGACTCATCAGGGGAGCAAGCGCATGCGCAACAGGGCGGAAGCAAATGCCGACGTTGAGGCGCGGATTGCTCAAATCGAGCAGATGACGTTAGACCAGATCGCGACGTTTCAGGGCAGGATGCTGTCCGATATTACCACCGGTAGAATTGCGCCAAGAGAAGCCAGCGCCCTAGATCGCGCTCTCCGAAAACGTTTGAAAGTGATCGAGCAGGGACTGCGCGAGGGCGGCTGAGGCGCGAGGCTTCGGTCCCGCGCTCACACCGCAGTTGAATGGCCCGCCAGCTCCGGCTGGCGGGTTTTTATCGTTGACGCGGAACGCAGCCGCGGGCGATGGCTCAGGCGCCGCCTTCGGCGCGCTGTGACGCGGACATGGAAATGGAGAATTACTTAGCAGTCACGAACTGAAGCCCGCGCGCCGCTTACCAGAGGTGGCGTGACTCCTCCTTGGGCGCGGAAGGGGCCGACCTAGCCCGCGTGGTTACCTGGGGCACTTGATTGATCGCACTGTGCTTCGCTTGAGCATGAGCTGACCAGCATCTCCAGCTTGGATTGCTCCTCGCTCAGGCGCCGCTCGACAAACTGGCGCTCGGACTCCGTCAGATTGGTTTGCAATAAAAGGCGATAGCGTTGAATATTTTTGCGATGTGCACGCGCCAAATGGTCGTCGATCATCGTCTCTTCCTGTGACGGATACACTAACCCATTCCATCGCTTGCTTGACGCACGCGACCCCGAGCAGCACTGCAAGACATCGCGAAGTACCTTCGCCCGCTCCCCGATATGGTAGTGAGCTTTTCTTCCCCGATCTGTGAACTAGTTCACAATCCCAGCGCCGGGTTGTTGGGCTGCAACTCGCTTGCCCGTTATCAAACCACTGATTGCTTCGAAAACACTGCTCGACGTTCGCGCGCTTCGGTTTTTTTGCTTGTCAGCCCCAAGACGGTCGACCTAGGCTATGTTCATTGTTCAACCGGAGGCGGACGTGGCGACAGGTACTGTGAAGTGGTTTAACGCAACCAAGGGATTCGGTTTCATCCAGCCCGATGACGGCGGCCAGGATGTTTTTGTGCACATTAGCGCAGTAGAGCGTGCCGGCTTATCGGGCTTGGCGGAGGGGCAGAAGGTCTCTTACGAAATCCAAGTTGATCGCAAGCGCGGCAAGAGCAGCGCTGAAAATCTTCGCGTCTGACGGCTGCCGCGACCATAGCGCTGCGGTTGATCACTGCACCTTTTGTCCAAGGTCTCTCAGGAGCGCGTGGAGAAAATCACTGGCATGGTCGTATCGCGCGTTGCCATCCGTGATTTGACGGGCGAGTGGCTCCATTAAGCGGCCAACGGTTTCGGAGCCGAGCAGCTCAACTCTGTCCGACCACTGCAGCAGCAAACTATCGGGAATGTCTTCCGCAGATCCGAATAGCTTCAAAAGGCAATGTTCGCCCTCGGGTTTATGGTCATGATGAGCCTTCGCCGCATAGAAAGCGAACAACCCGCGAAAGGCATCACGGGAAACGGCAGGTTTTCCCATCGTAATGTCCCTGAAAAATTAAGTTCTCAATGGAAGAAAGTCTGAAGCCCTCGTGCGGGAAAAGCTAGCAAAAAATTCAATCTCGCACTGTACCCTATGTAAAGAGTAGAGGCCGCCTTTCGGGCGTCCTCAATCGTTCATTGCGCTGATCAAAGTCCCGTTAGATCGGTGGCCGCAGCGTTTGCACCACCAGGCGCCAGTGAGAAGTTGCGATAAAAAAAAGGTACCAGCCCCTGGTGCCGGGAGGACGGCGAGGTGGCTTACCCTGCCGAGGATCTGACAAATCTCTGGGAAAAAGATGCAACTTCTACCCAGAAACTGCGCCTAATTAAATTCCCGAAAATCTCCGACCAGGACGCGCGGCGCTCGGTGGTGCTGTACGAGTAGGGAGCAGGGCGATAAGCTGCTGAAGAAGTCCGCGGCAAAGACCCGGCGGACAGACCGATCCTTCGCTAGCGACATCTTTCACGCCAGTGTCTCTAACGCTCGACTCGCCGTGCGGTCGCTCAATTGGATTACATTGGCGCCCGTGAGGAATGCAGCCCAATCCTTCATTAGAGCCCGTCGCTTTTCCAACTTTTGGCCCCGCTGATAGGCTGCGGTGGTCTCGCTCTTGTATTTGTGGGCCAGCGCGGCTTCGCGTACGCCGTCCGGATAATCGGTGCATTCCTCCGCCCAAGTTGCAAAGGTTGACCGGAAGCCATGCACCGTCACGTGTCCGTAGCCGAGACGATCAAGCACTGCGAGCATTGCGTTTTCGGAGAATGCTCCGCCATCAGGACCGGTGAAGATCAGTTCGCCTTGGCGTCCATCGCGCAACTCGTCAAGCACCGTCAATGCGGGTCCGGACAAGGGAACGTAATGATCCTGGTCCATCTTCATTCGTTCACCCGGAATTTTCCAAGTCGAGTTTGGCCGATCGATCTCGGACCAGCGCGCCTCGACTGCCTCATTGGTGCGGCAGGCCGTCAAGATTAGGAAGCGCAACATGGCGGCAGCTCTGCCCGGAGCGCTAGCCAGAAGCGTCAAAAATGGCGGAGCCTCCGCATAGGGCAAAGCGGGATGATGCCGAACGACTCGCTTGGTGCGCTTTGGTAGTTTCTCGCGCATCTGCCGCGTAAGTTCGGCTGGATTGCGGAACTCCGGATCATCGATATCGACGTTCTTTGCGATAATCGTTTCAATTCGGCCGCGGACGCGGTTCGCAGTCTCCCGCTTCTCCACCAAAATTGGCTCCAGCAGATCGTAGATGTGGCTTGGCTTGATCTCCGGGATCGTCAATGTGCCGATGGTGGCGTAGGCGTAGCGCTTGAGGGAGGACGGCCACTGATCGCGATGCTTCTCACTCCAGGTCGACCAGTTCGCCCGAATGTAGGCTTCCGCGCATTCTTCGAAGGTCGGCAACGCCATCTTGGCCACAACGGCTTTCGCCTCTTCGCGCGCCTTTCGACGTTCCTGGACGATGTCGACGCCGGCCGTACTGCGATCGCCTTTGACGCGCAGCCGGGCCGCATCCCGGGCAAGCCGCGCGTCCTTTAGCGATACCTCCTTCAACGAGCCAAGACCGTGCCACCGCTCTTTCCCGTCTTTCCAATATCTGTATGACCAGCTTTTCGACGTTGGTCCTGTGACGATCAAGTAGAGGCCGCCGCCGTCGGCGTATTTGCCGGGCTTTGTGAGGCGCTCTACGTCGAGTGGTTTGAGCCGTCCAGCCATTGTTCCTCCGAAAGAATCGTCCTCCGAACCCACGGTCTTCAGCTACGGTCAGTGACCCGATTAGGAAGAACACCGACGAACTGTGAAGTACAGTCGTTCGGCATAAATCACTGAATTTGCTGTGGAGTTCGAACGACCACGAACAGTGGTGAACAATATACTGGCGGAAGGGGTGGGATTCGAACCCACGGTACCCTTGCGGGCACGCCGGTTTTCAAGACCGGTGCCTTAAACCACTCGGCCACCCTTCCGGACAGAGAATGGTTGTCGCTTAACGCAGTCGACCGCGCAAGGCAACGCGAAGTTGGCGCTTGCGGGGGAAAACCAAGTCCGATGGAGGAACAGGCCGGGAAGGGCGAAGCCCGGCTTCGTCAAGCAGTCGTTCGGCGCGGATTCGCTCACGGTGCGGCTCGGCTTCGTCCCACGACGATTGAATGCACGCTGCGTTCGATCGCGTAGCGCCTGATGACCGGACACGTCCGATGGCCAGTGCTGAACCAGATCTGTCGTTTTGATAAAGGTTGTATGAAATAGATCACGCAACCTGACAAAATATTCAGGCTTGCTTTGACGCTGAAGATGCGTGTTTACGTGAAATCACCCCAAAGTTGTGCTTAGTCTCCGACCGCCTTCTTCGTCTTGCTGTCCGGGGGCTGGAATGGACACCGAAGCATTGACCGTTGCTTAGGCGCGCGTGAAGGCGGCGATCCAGACGCGCTCACCGAGATCATCAACGATCCGCCCAGCACCTACTTCGAGTTTCTGACCAGGCAGGCCGCCGGTGCGAAGTACATGTGCTCGGTCTGCGAGGGGGCGATGCTGTTCGCGGCATCGGGTCTTCTCGACGGCCACTGGGCGGCGACGCACTGGGATTTCCTGGAATGCTTCCCGACGCTGTTCCCGAAGGTGAAGGTTGCCGACGGACATCCGCGTTTCGTGCTGGATCGCAATCGCCTGACCGGAGGCGGAATATCCGCGGGTCTCGACGAGGCGCTGATGTTGATCACGCTGCTCGGAGGCACGGAGCTGGCGCGCCAAGTTCAGCAAAACACCCAATACTAGCCGGACCCGCCCGTCCGCAGCGCGATTTCCGCGGCGCCGCAGTGCTCTCTCCCAGGCGTCAAGCCGCCGGGGGCGACGCAACAGGTCCGGCGGACCGACGAGTGCATCATCTAACTATCTGATATGTTGAGCCTTCAATCGACCGCGCAAGCCTGCCCGGTTCAACTCGTGGAACCGTTTCGCTGCTTGCGCGTTGTCTCCGCATGACCGAAGACCTTTCCTTCCGACGCAAACCCTTGACCCCTGAGCAGCGCCAGGCTCGCGATGCCGCTCGCCGGATCGAGGCCGAAAAGGCCATGCGCGATCACGAAGAGGCGCAGAAGGCGTTTTACGCCAACAAGGAACGGCTGAGGGCCGAGCGGCTCGCGCGCGAAGCGGCCGAGGCGAAGGGCTGACCGTACGCGGTCGCCGCCCGCAATCTTCTGAAGCGATCTCCCGACCGACCGGCAGCTAATGCCGGTTGGACATCCCCGTTGCGCTCAAAGCCAGCTTGAGCGCCTGGACGGCGCCGGCGAACGCGCCGCGGGGCGCTTGCGCCTCGATCGCTTCGGCCGCGATGCGACAATCGTCGGCGACCTTGAGCAACCCGCTTCGCGCCAGGTCCATGGTGGAGAGAGCGGCCTGCTCCAGGCAGACCCGTTCAAGCCGTCGAAACTCCCGCAGCTCTTTGTTCATGCGCCAGCTCTCGATGTCCCCCGGCCCATCCGGCGCCGAGTCCGCTTAACGGACGGTAAACATCTCTGCCTAGCCGATTTGGCTGGCGCGGCGCTGGTGCGTGCCGCGCCAACGCCCGGGCTGCAGCGCACCACCGCGCAGGCTTGACGGCCTCTGCCTTCCGGGAGGAAGATTCAAATGATCCTAAACTGACGAGAACCACGGAGACGTTCGCTCCCAGCCAGTCCGATTCTCCTCAGCGAAAACGCATTGGAGCTGACCATGACCACGTTCGACAAGCGCGAGCAGGGCTTTGAGGCCAAATTCGCCCACGACGAGGAATTCATGTTCAAGGCCACGGCCCGGTCCAACAAGTTGCTCGGGCTCTGGGCCGCGGGCCAGCTCGGGCTCAGTGGCGATGCAGCGGCAAGCTACGCAACGGCGCTGGTGACGGACAATCTGGAGAGCCAGACCGACGATGTCGTGGCGAAGGTGTCCGGCGATCTCGCCACCAAGGGCGTCGCGCGCGAGCAGGTCGCGCAGAAGCTTCAGGAGTGCCTGCACCAGGCGCTCGCGCAGCTCGAAGCAGACAGATAGACGAGGCCGCCTCGCAGCTCACTCGGCGTGCCTGCGCATGCCTGAATCGCTGAGCCTGTCGACGTAGGCAATGCCGATCGCCGAGGCAATGAAGGTGATGTGGATCAGGACCTGCCACATCACGCCGGTCTCGGTGAAGCCGGCGCGGTTCGAGCCGAGATTGCCGGCCTCGATGAAGGTGCGCAGCAGCGCGATCGAGGAGATGCCGATGATGGCCATGGCGAGCTTGATCTTCAGGACGCTCGCATTGACGTGGCCGAGCCATTCCGGCTCGTCGGGATGACCCTGGAGGTCGAGCCGCGAAACGAAGGTTTCGTAGCCGCCGACGATGACCATCACGAGCAGGTTGGAGATCATCACGACGTCGATCAGCGCCAGCACGCTCATCATGATCTGCTGTTCGGTGAGGTCGATCGCGTGCCAGGAAAGATGCCAGAGCTCCTTGAGGAACAGCACGATGTAGACGCATTGCGCCACGATCAGTCCGAGATAGAGCGGCAGTTGCAGCCAGCGGGAGCCGAAGATGATCATCGGCAGCAGGCCCAAACGCGGCGCCGGCGGACGGGGTTCGGTGCGCAGTTCGGACTCGGGTGCAGGCTCAACCGACATTCAGGCAGCATCCTCGCGAGCTGAGATGATCTCGCTTTCATGTAACCCGACAAGATGGCCGGTGGAAGACGGCCAAGCCGCCGGCTGCGGCCGGCAGATCGTGCATTCTCGTGCTACCGTGCCGAACGGCCAAAGAGCCAGGGCTTGAATGGGGAGGCGGGGGTGTCTTGGAGCGGCTTCGGCAAAGGGCTCGGCGGGATCGCGGTCATCGTTGCAATCGTGGTTGGCACCGGTAGCGCGGAGGTCTCGGCGACACCGCTGACGCCGTTTCGCTACGAGGCGCAGGCGCAACGTCATTGCCCGCACGACCAGGTGGTCTGGCTCGATTTCAGGAAGGGCGTCTATTACGGCAAGAGCCAGAAGCGGTACGGCCAGGGTTTCGACGGCAGCTTCGTCTGCCTGAGCGAGGCTCGCGACAGCCTTTATCGCCGCTCGCTATTGGGCCTGCGCTGAGCAGCGCGTGATTCGGAGGTTTGGGGACGGCTATTTCCGGCCCGGCAGCTTCACCGGCACGTGCGGGGAGGTGCTGATCACCCGGGGACTTCCGTCGGGATAGGTGCGGTCGCCGCGGATCAGCGATTCCAGAACCAGAAAAAATTTCTCAGCAAGCATTTGCGTCACCCTCGTTGGTGATGGCCTCTTGAAATGAGTCGAGGCGCCGAACGCAGAAATTCAATCAACAATACGGGAGCAGAACAATACCGGACAGAGCTGTATGCTGCATCGCGGTGTAGTTGTGGTTAGAAAGCAGGAGCGTGGTGGTGGTGTTCAGCCGAAGGCCAATGCCACGAGGCTCGAGCAGAGAAGAACCAAGCCGCCCGCGGTCAGCGCCAGGAAGCCATCTGATACGAAGTCGTGGTTGCGCATGGGACACCTGCCGCTCTCGTGTTCGATGCTCGGTCGGATCGCTTAAGATTGTCCGAACGTGCCGTCTTGAAAGAGGTGATCCTTGCCGTCCGCGCGAGTGCCCTCAGGCCCTCGTGCGGTAACCTTCAAACGCATGGGCCAGGAAGATCCCCGCGCTTACCAGACCCATCAGTGCCGAAACCGTCTCGATCATCGTCAAATTCCAGTTCGCCCCTGCAACCGAGAAAACGCGTGCGGCCTTGCACAGTCAAAAGAATTCCAGTGAGCCACAAGACAATGGGGGTGGAGTGAGGATTTGGCGCAACAGAATGTCCAGGTGTGGCACAGAGCAGGGTGCCTGCGCTCCGTAGATGAACGGGGGAGAGGCGAACGTCCCGTTTACCATCCCAGCGTGAACGCCGTGGGCTCCCCATTTCCGCCGTGTTCGGGTTGCGTTATCCTTACTGCTTCCGACGCGGTGGTGGGCCGCCTCGGATTAAGGGACCGGACAGCGCTCCTCCGTAGCCAAAGCGGGTTGGGTACGCCTCCGGCGAAGTGGTATTTGGGGCGCATGGGGATCCGACGGTCAGATTCGGTTTTGCGGGCCGCACGCGGTGTTGCCGCGGTCGCGACCTGCCTCGCGCTTGCCAATTGCGCCTCCTCGAACAAGTTCGCCAGCCGGGTCGATCCGAAATACGGCGTGTCCTCGAGCCCGCGGGTCGTGGCGTTTGGGGATCCGGTCCCCAAAGGCGGCGGCACCTACCGCGTCGGCAAGCCCTATATCGTGGGCGGCCGGACCTACGTGCCGGAGGAGGACGTCAACTACCGCGCCGAGGGTATGGCGTCCTGGTACGGCGACGATTTCCACGGCCGCCTGACCGCCAATGGCGAAGTGTTCGACATGACCTCGCTGACAGCGGCGCATCCGACCCTGCCGATGCCGTCCTACGCGCGGGTGACCAATGTCTCGAACGGCAAATCGCTGATCGTGCGCGTCAACGACCGCGGGCCCTATCACGGCAACCGGCTCATCGACGTCTCGAACAAAGCCGCTGAACTCCTTGAATTCAAAGGCAATGGCGTCGCCAAGGTCCGTGTCGAGTATGTCGGCCGGGCGCCGCTGGAAGGCTCCGACGACCGCCAGCTGATGGCGACCCTGCGGACCGGGATCCCGGCGCCGTCGCCCTCGATGGTGCGGGTTGCCTCGGCAAGGCCGTTCGTGCCGGAGCTGCCATCGTCGAACCGCGGCGCCATTCGCGGCGAGGTTCCGACGCCGGAGGGACGGCCCTACAATCTCGGCAGCACCTCCGCCGACATGGCGTCGCTCAATGCGACCTCGGAGATGTCGGCCTCGAGTCGCAGTCGCAGCAGGGGGCGGGCGCTCCAGAACGCCCGAGCCGTGTCCTACGACGAGGATGGCCGCTACGCGACCGAGAACGCACCGTCATCGGCCGACGGCGCCGCCGAGGCCCGCAGCATCCTGAGTGGCCGCGGCCTCTACTGAGCAGGTCCTCCAAGCAGGCAAATCCGGCTGGCGGCGCACCGCCATTGCCTTGAGCATCAGAACGGGATGCGCACGCGTGTTCGCAAGCAACGTGGCCGCGCGCCGGTTTTACGCGCGGTAGGGATTTGCGAAGACGGGAACGGCGGGTGCCGCGCACATCGCGAGGCGAAAGGATATCGCTTAGCGCGCGGACGACTCGCGCAGGAACTTCAGCAGCGCAGCGTTGACCTCGTCGGGCCGCTCCTGCTGGACCCAATGGCCGGCGCCCTCGATGATCAGCTTCCGCGTCAGATTGGGCAACACGCGCTCGAGCTCGTTGACGCGCTTGGCGCCGATCAGGCCGGTGATGACGGCGTCTTTGGAGCCGGCAATGAAGAGCGATGGCTGATGGATCTGCGCGTCCTGCCAGGGCGCCGTCAGCTCCCAATTGCGGTCGAGGTTGCGGTACCAGTTCAGCCCGCCGCGGAAGCCGGACTTGCGGAAGCTTTCGGTGAAATAGGCGAGGTCAGCCTCGCTGAGCCAGTTGGGCAGCGGCTCATCGGCGAGCGCGTGGCCGAGAAAGCCCTTGCCCTCCTGGACGAACATCGCAGCGCTGGGATCGGCAAGGCCGCGGCCGCCGAGCACGATCCGCATGGTGCGGGCGACGTCACGCTCGAGCTCGGCCTCGGCGACGCCGGGCGTCTGGAAGTACTGCCAGTAGAAATTGGTGACGCCGCCCTGGCGCAGCAGATCGAGCGGCTTGCCGCGGCCGCGGAAGGGTGGCGGCACGCTCAGGCCCGCCACCGCCGTGAAGATGTCGGGCCGGAACAACGCCGCATGCCAGGCCACCGGCGCGCCCCAGTCGTGGCCGACCACCATCGCCTTGCTCTCGCCGAGCGCCTGCACGAGGCCAACGATGTCGCCGACCGTGTCGAAGATCGAGTAGGCGGCGACATCCGCCGGTGCCGCGCTCTGGCCGTAGCCGCGCATGTCGGGGGCGACGACGTGGAAACCGGCGTCCGCCAGCGCCGCGATCTGGTGACGCCAGGAGTAGGATAGCTCGGGCCAGCCGTGGCACAGCACCACCAGCGGGCCCTGGCCGGCTTCGCGGATGAACAGGTCGATCCCGTTGGCCTTGATCACGCGGGTTGACAACATCGCTTTTCCGCCTTGTTTCAGGGGTTTGGTCGGGAAATATGAGGTGCCACGATAGGGGCGCGCCGAGAATCGTGCAATCTCGGGTTCGGCGGCCGGCCCCGTGTTGTTCGCACCGGTTCCTGCTGTTAGAACGCCGCTCTCAGGGCTTCGCCATGGCATTTCGTCTTTTTCCGCTCCATCGCACCCGGTTCTCCGCCGGTGCGCTGGCGCGCGGGCTGATCGCGGCGGTTCTGGTGGCGGGCATTGGCTGGGGCGGGGCACTCTACGCCGCCAACCAGAGCATCCAGGGCGCCAAGAAAACCGAGGATTCCGGCTTCGATGGCGACGCCCCCACCGCGATCCTGATCGAGGCCTCCAGCGGCAGCGTGCTGTTCGAGAAGAGCGCCGACGAGCTGCGCGCGCCCTCCAGCATGATGAAACTGATGACGGCGGAAGTCGTCTTCAATGCCATCAAGAAGGGCGACATCAAGCCGACCGACGAATACCGCATCAGCGAGAATGCCTGGCGCAAAGGTGGTGCGCCCTCGGGCGGCTCGACCATGTTCGCCGCCATCAACAGCAAGGTTTCGGTCGACGACCTCCTGCATGGCGCGATCATCCAGAGCGGCAATGACGCCTGTATCGCGCTGGCCGAGGGCATTGCCGGCAACGAGAAAATCTTTGCCGCCGACTTCATGACCAAGCGTGCCCGCGAGCTCGGCATGACGAAGTCGACCTTCGGCAATTCCAACGGCCTGCCCGATCCCGGCAACAAGATGACGGTGCGCGAGCTCGGCATCCTCGCCCGCCACATCATTCTCGACTTCGCCGAATTCTACAAACTGTTCGGCGAGAAGGAGTACACCTGGAACAAGATCCGCCAGCCCAACCGCAATCCTCTGCTCAATTCGATGGAAGGAGCTGACGGTCTGAAGACCGGCTATACCAAGGAAGGCGGCTACGGCATGGTCGGCTCGGCTGTGCAGAACGGCACGCGGCTGATCGTGGTCGTCAATGGCCTGGAAGATCCTGAGGATCGCGCCACCGAGGCGAAGAAGATGCTGGAATGGGGCTTTCGCAATTTCGAGACCCGCACCTTGATCGCGGCCGACCAGCTGGTTGGCTACGCAAAAGTGTTTGGCGGCGAGAGCCGCTCGGTCAAGCTGGTCGCCAAGACGCCCGTCAAGGTGATGGTGCACAAGAACGGCAACGACAAGCTGATTGCGCGCGTCGTCTATAGCGGTCCGGTGCGCGCGCCGATCGAAGCCGGGCAGAAGGTCGGTGTGGTCAAGGTCTGGCGCAGCGGTAATATCGCGGTGGAGACGCCCGTCTATGCCGCCGAAGCGATCGGCACCGGCTCGACCATGCGCCGCGCGATCGATGGTGCCAGCGAGCTCGTGATCGGCATGTTCCGCGCGGGCGCCGAGAAGCTCTGATCATGAGTGAGAGCGCAGCACAGCGGCCGTCCGGACGCGGGCGCTTCATCACCTTTGAAGGCGGCGAGGGGACGGGCAAGTCGACCCAGATCAAGAAGCTCGCCGACCGCCTCAATGCGGCCAGGATGCGGACCCTCGTCACGCGCGAGCCCGGCGGCTCACCGGGGGCCGAGATCATGCGCCACCTGGTGCTGTCGGGGATGGGCAAGCTGCTTGGGCCCGACGCCGAGACGCTGCTGTTCGCGGCTGCTCGCGACGATCATGTCCGCACCGTGATCCAGCCTGCGCTCAATCGGGGCGCCTGGGTGCTGTGCGATCGCTTCGCCGACTCGACGCGGGCCTATCAGGGCAGCCTCGGCCGCGTGCCGATGGGCCTGATCAACGCGATGCAGCGGGTCACGATCGGCGATCTCAAGCCGGACCTCACCCTCATCCTCGATTTGCCGGTCGAGATTGGATTGCAGCGCGCTGCCGTGCGTCGTGGTAGCGGCACACCTGATAGGTTCGAGGGCGAGAAGCTCAGCTTCCATCAGGGCCTACGCGAGGCCTATCGCAAGATCGCCGAGGACGATCCCGGCCGTTGCGTCCTGATCGATGCCAATTCCGATCCTGACACGGTTGCTGGACGAGTCTGGACGGCGCTGCGCGATCGTCTTCTCCCAACCCCTGCATCGGTGGTTTCCCTATGAGCCCGCGCCAGGCCGAACGCGAAACCGCCATTCCGCATCCGCGCGAGACGAGCCTTCTGTTCGGCCATCGCGAGGCCGAGACGGCGCTGCTCGCGGCCTATCGCAGCGGGCGCATCCCGCATGCCTGGCTGATCGGCGGGCCGCAGGGGATCGGCAAGGCGACGCTGGCCTATCGCATGGCGCGCTTCGTGCTTTCCAACGGCCAGCCGCTGGCGCCGTCCGTGCAGCGCGCCGAGACCCTCGCGATCGATCCTGATAACGCCGTGGCGCGGCAGGTTGCGGCCAGCTCGCATGGCGGGCTGTTGACGCTGGAACGCACCGCCAACGACCGCGGCGTGATGCGCACCGTGATCACCGTGGACGAGACGCGGGAGACGATCGGTTTTTTCGGCTCGACTGCCGCGGCAGAGGGGTGGCGCGTCTGCATCGTCGACACCGTCGACGAGCTCAATCCGAATGCCGCCAACGCGCTGCTGAAGATCCTCGAGGAGCCGCCGCAGCAGTCGCTGTTCCTCCTGGTCAGCCACGCGCCGGCGCGCGTGCTCGCCACGATCCAGTCGCGCTGCCGCAAGCTGCGCCTGCGCCCGCTCGGCACGGAAGATGTGATCGGCGCCGCAGCTTCGGCGGCTGACCTCGATCCGAACGATCCGGCGCTGCGCGAGGCCGCGGAGGCCTCCGAGGGCAGCGTCGCGCGGGCGCTGACGCTGCTCGGCGGCGATGCCTTGAAGCTGCAGCAGCGCACGGCGGCGCTGCTCGCGCGCCTGCCGCAGGTCGATCCACGCGAATTGCACACGCTCGGCGATTCGCTCGGCACCAGCGATCGAGTCGCGCTGGCGGCCTTCATCGACGGCATCGATCGCTGGATCGCGCAACGCCTGCACTCCGACGAGGCCAATGCCAACCAGAACCTGCCGCGCCTTGCGCGCCTAGCTGAGGTATGGGAAAAGATCGTCCGCGCCGCGCGCGACACCGAAACCTACAATCTGGAGCGAAAGCCCTTGGTTTTCTCGGTGTTCGGCTGGCTGGCGGACGCAACGCGCTAGAGCATGATCCGGAAAAGTGTGCAGCGGTTTTCCGAGAGGATCATGCTCAAAACAATAATCGAACGCAGGTTCGTTTCCAAATTTTTGAGAAGCCGGTAAAGGAATTCGTCGTGGCAACGCGAGCTAAGAAAACCGTCAAAGCCAAAAGCAGCAAGAAGAAGGCCGTGAGGAACGCCGCGAAAAAGGCTGTGAAGACGCGCGCGTCCAAGGCCGCCAAGAAGGTCAAGAAGACCAAGAAGGCTGCCGCCAAGAAGGGCGCGAAGAAAAGCGCTGCGAAGACGGCAAACAAGGCCGGCAAGAAGGCTGCGAAGAAGCAGGTCGTTGCCAAGAAGGCGGTGAAGAAAGCGGCCAAGAAGGCAGCCAAGTCTCCGGCGAAGAGCAAGGCTCCCGCGAGGAACCAGGCTCCGGCGAAGAAGGTCGCCAAGAAAGCGAAAGCGACTGCGCTTGCCGTGACCGCCGTACCGGCTCCTGTCGCCACGCCGCCGAAGGTTGTGAAGCCCAAGGTGTCGAAGCCCAAAGTGTCGAAGCCTGAGGCGCCGCCCGCGCCGAAGCCCGTCGCGGCTCCGCAAGCCGCAGCTCCCGTTGCCGCTCCTGCGCGCGACAACGTCTTCTACATCACGACTGCGATCGCTTATCCCAATGGCAGCCCGCATATTGGCCACGCCTACGAGGCGATTGCGACCGACGTGCTGGCGCGCTTCGCGCGGCTCGACGGCAAGGACGTGTTCTTCCTGACCGGCACCGACGAGCACGGCCTGAAGATGATCCAGACCGCGCAGAACGAAGGCCTGACGGTGTCGTCGCTGGCGGCCCGCAATGCCGGCCGCTTCAAGGAGATGGATGAACGCCTCAACGTGTCGTTCGACCGTTTCATCCGCACCACCGAAGAGCAGCATCATCGCTCCAGCCAGGAGATCTGGCGCCGCATGGACGCGAACGGGGACATCTATGTCGACACCTATGCCGGCTGGTACTCCGTGCGCGACGAAGCCTACTACGCCGAGGATGAGACGCGTCTGAACGACGACGGCGTGAGGCTCGGGCCGCAAGGTACGCCGGTCGAGTGGGTCGAGGAGAAGAGCTATTTCTTCCGTCTGTCCGCCTATCAGGACAAGCTTCTGAAGCTCTACGCGGATCGCCCTGATTTCATCGGGCCCGATTCGCGCAAGAACGAGGTGGTGAGCTTCGTCAAAGGCGGCCTGCGTGATCTCTCGATCTCGCGCACCACCTTCGACTGGGGCGTCAAGGTGCCCGGCGACGAAGAGCACGTGATGTATGTCTGGGTCGACGCGCTCACCAACTACATCACCGGCGTCGGCTTCCCCGATGAAAGCGACAAGAGCTGGCGCTATTGGCCGGCGGACGTGCACATCATCGGCAAGGACATCATTCGCTTCCACGCCGTGTACTGGCCCGCATTCCTGATGTCGGCCGGCATTCCCGTGCAGAAGCGGGTCTATGCCCACGGCTTCCTGTTCAGCAGGGGCGAGAAGATGTCGAAGTCGGTCGGCAACGTCGTCGACCCCTTCAATCTCGCCGACCAGTATGGCGTCGACCAGGTGCGCTATTTCTTCCTGCGCGAGGTGCCGTTCGGCCAGGACGGCAACTACAACCACGAAGCCATCGTTGCGCGCATCAATGCCGATCTCGCCAACGATCTCGGCAACCTCGCGCAGCGCTCGCTGTCGATGATCGCCAAGCAGCTCGGCGGCGTGCTGCCGGAGCCGGGCGAGTTCAGCGACAACGATAAGGCGATTCTTGCGATGGCCGACGGCATGATCGCCGCATCTCGCGAAGCGATGGCGACGCAGCAGATCCATCACTGGCTCAATGCCGTGTGGGCCGTGGTCGCGGAGGCCAACCGCTATTTCGCGGGCGAGGCGCCGTGGGCGCTCGCGAAGACCGATCCTGTCAGGCAGAAGACGGTGCTCTATGTCACCGCCGAAGTCGTGCGCCAGATAGCGATCCTGGCCCAGCCGGCGATGCCGACGGCCTCGGGCTTGCTGCTCGACAGCCTCGGCATTCCCGCGGGCGAGCGGAACTTCGCGATGCTCGGTGGCGCCAAACGGATCGCGCCAGGCTCGACGCTGCCGGCGCCGACACCGGCGTTCCCGCGCTACATCGAGCCGGCGGCCTAGGGCGTTCGGGCGATGTTGGTCGATAGCCACTGCCATCTGGATTTTCCGGACTTTGCGGAAGATCTCGACGGGATCGTCTCGCGTGCACGTGCGGCCGGCATCGGCCGTATGGTTACGATCTCCACGCGGGTACGAAAGCTCAATCAGCTTCTGGCCATCACCGAGCGCTACGACGACGTCTACTGCTCGGTCGGCACCCATCCGCACAACGCGGACGAGGAAGACGGCATCTCGCCGGACGAGCTGATCGGGTTGACCGGGCATCCCAAGGTGGTCGCGCTCGGCGAGGCCGGGCTCGACTATTTCTACGACAACGGCGCGCCGGAGGCGCAGGCGAGGGGCTTTCGCGCGCACATCGCCGCGGCCCGTGCGACCGGCCTGCCGCTGGTGATCCACACCCGCGAGGCGGACGATGATTGCGGCCGCATCCTGGAGGAGGAAGCGGCCAAGGGATCGTTTCGCGCCGTGCTGCATTGCTACACGGGCGGGCGCGAGCTGGCGCTGAAGGCGGTGTCGCTCGGGCTCTATATCGGCTTTACGGGCATCCTGACCTTCAAGAAATCGGAGACCCTGCGCGCGCTTGCGGCTGAACTGCCGTCTGACCGTATTCTGGTTGAAACAGACTCGCCCTATCTTGCGCCCGGCAAGTTCCGGGGCAAACGCAACGAGCCGGCCTATGTGGTCGAGGTCGCCAAGGTGCTCGCCGAAACGCGCGGCGTGTCGCTCGATGAGATCTCACGCCAGACCACCGAAAACTTCTTCCGCCTGTTCTCCAAGGTGAAATCTTAAGGTTGGGAGCCGCATGACGCTGACGCTGACGATCCTGGGCTGCGGCTCCTCCGCCGGCGTGCCGCGCCCGGCGCTCGGCTGGGGCGCCTGCGATCCTAACAATCCAAAAAATCGCCGCCGCCGCTGCTCGATGCTGGTCGAGCATGCCGGCGAGCATGGCACTACGCGGATCGTCATCGACACCTCGCCTGACCTGCGTGAACAGCTCATCGACGCCAATGTCGATCACATCGACGCGGTCTTCTTGACCCACGAGCATGCCGACCAGACCCACGGCATGGACGATCTGCGCTCGGTCGTGCTGCATATGCGCAAGCGCATTCCGACCTATTTCAATCAGTCGACTGCCAAGGACATCATGGCGCGATTCTCCTATTGCTTCATCTCGCCGGAGGGCAGCGATTATCCACCGATCCTGACGCGGCATTCAATCGAGGCGGGCGAAAGTCAGACCATTTTGGGGAAGGGCGGCGCGGTGAAGATGACCGCCTTCCTGGTCCAGCACGGCCAGATCCCCGCGCTCGGCTATCGCATCGGCAATGCCGCCTACACGCCCGACCTCAACGACATCCCGCGCGAGAGCTGGGGCGCGCTGGAAAATCTCGATCTCTGGATTGTCGACGGCTTGCGCTACACCCAGCATTCCAGCCATTTCAGCATCAACGATGCGCTGTCCTGGATCGAGCGCTTCAAGCCGAAGCGGGCCGTCATCACCAACATGACGGCCGACGTCGATTACGAGGTGATCAGGCAGAAGCTGCCCGCGGGCGTGGTTCCGGCCTATGACGGCATGCGGCTCGAGACGCACTGATCGCGCCGGCTCGGTTCAGGCCGAGATCGCCTTCGACGAGCCGACCTCGTTACGCAGCAGGAATTTCTGGATCTTGCCCGTGGATGTCTTCGGGATCGGTCCGAACACGACGGCCTTCGGCGTCTTGAAGCCGCTCATATGCGTGCGGCAGAAGGCGATGATCTCGGCTTCGGTCGCGCTGGCGCCGTCCTTCAGTTCGACGAAGGCGCAGGGCACCTCGCCCCATTTCGGATCGGGCTTTGCGACGACGGCTGCGAACAGCACGGCCGGATGCTTGTAGAGGATGTCCTCGACCTCGACGGAGGAAATGTTCTCGCCGCCGGAAATGATGATGTCCTTGGAGCGATCCTTGATGATGACGTAACCGTATTCGTCTAGCACGCCGAGGTCGCCGGTGTGAAACCAGCCGCCCTCGAAGGCTTCCTTCGTCGCCTTCTCGTTCTTGAGGTAGCCCTTCATCACGATGTTGCCGCGGAACATGACCTCGCCGATGGTCTCGCCGTCGCGGGGCACCTCCTGCATCGTCTGCGGATTGATGACGGTGACACCTTCCTCGAGCGGATAGGGCACGCCCTGCCGCCGCTTCATGCTGGCGCGCTCGGCGGCGGGCAGATCGTCCCAGCCGGGTTGCTCGGCGCAGACGGAGGCGGGGCCGTAGACCTCGGTCAGGCCGTAGACGTGCGTGAGCCTGATGCCGATGCTTTCTGCGCCTTCGAGCACCGCGACCGGCGGCGCGGCGCCGGCGATCAGGCCGACGACGCGGCGCGCGGCACTGCCCTTCGGCGCATCGGGTGCGTTGATCAGCGTGTTGTAGACGATCGGCGCACCGCACATGTGGGTGACGCCGTGCTGCTTGACCAGCTCGAAGATTTTGGTCGGCTCGACCTTGCGCAGGCAGACGTTGATGCCGGCGGCCGCCGCGATGGTCCAGGGGAAGCACCAGCCGTTGCAGTGGAACATCGGCAGCGTCCAGAGATAGACCGGATGCTGGCCGAGTTGGCCGGCGAGGATGTTGCTGACGGCGTTGAGATAGGCACCGCGATGATGGGTGACGACGCCCTTGGGATTGCCCGTGGTGCCCGAGGTATAGCTCAGCGCGATGGCGTCCCATTCGTCGCTAGGCGGGATCGCGGTGAAATCAGGATCGCCTTGCGCGAGCGCCGCCTCATACTCGATCTCGCCGATGCGCTTGCCGCCCTTGAAAGAGGCGTCGTCGACGTCGACGACGAACGGCTTCGGCCCCTGCATCTGCGCCAGCGCGTCGGTGATGACAGTCGAAAACTCCGGATCGACCAGGATGATCTTGGCGCCGCCGTGATCGAGCTGAAATGCGATCGAGGGCGCATCGAGACGGATGTTGAGCGCATTGAGGACGGCGCCGGTCATGGGGACGGCGAAGTGCACCTCGTTCATCGCCGGAATGTTCGGCAGCATCGCCGCGACGGTGTCGCCGACGCCGATGCCCTTGCCGCCGAGCCAGGACGCAAAGCGCTTGCAGCGCTCATGCGTCTCGCGCCACGTGAAGCTGCGGCCCTCATAGACCGTGCTGACGTGGTTGGGATAGACGGCGGCGCTGCGCGCGAGGAAGCTCAGTGGGCTCAGGGGGACGTAGTTGGCGGGGGTCTTGTCTAGGCCGATATTGTACTGGTTCTGCCGCTCGCTCATCGAACCCTCCTTGACGCCGCGCTTTACAGGAATCCGATCGAGATCCAGGGGAAGATCGCGACGATGATCAATCCCACCAGCAGCGCCAGCAGATAGCCCCAGATCGGCCTGATGCCTTCCGCCGGATCGACGCGTCCGATGGCGCAGGCGGCATAATAGCCGACGCCGAAGGGCGGGGCGAATAGTCCGATACCCATGGCGAGAATGATCACCATGGCATAGTGCACCTCGTGCACGCCGACGGCACGGGCGATCGGAAACAGCAGCGGCCCGAACAGCACGATTGCCGGAATGCCCTCGAGCACGCTGCCGAGGATGGTGAAGGCCAGGATGGACACGGCGATGAAGGTCGCAGGCCCCCCGGGCAATCCGGTCATGGCTGAGGCCAGCGAGCGCGAGAAGCCGGATTGGGTGAGCCCCCAGGCCATGCCGGTCGCGGTGCCGATGATCAGCAGGATCGCGCCTGACAGCGCCGCGGTCTCGACCAGCATGGGAAACAGCCGCCGCCAGTCGAAGCGGCGGTAGACGAGGAGGCCGACCAGGGCGCCGTAGACGATGCCGATGGTGGAGACCTCGGTCGCGGTCGCAATGCCCTCGACCACGGCGTAGCGGATCACGAAGGGCAGCGCGAGCGCGGGCAGGGCGATGATGAAGGTCTTGCCGATCTCGCCACCCGTGGCGCGGCGGACATGGCTCATGTCCTCGTGGCGGTAGCGCCACCACACCAGCATGCAGAGCGTGATGGCGAGCACGACGCCGGGCAGCAGGCCGCCGGTGAAGAGGGCGGCGATCGAGACGCCCGTGACCGAGCCGATCGTGATCAGCACGAGGCTCGGCGGAATGGTCTCGGTTTGGGCGCCTGTAGCCGCAAGAAGCGCCACGAGGTCGCCGGGCTTGGCGCCGCGCTGCTTCATTTCCGGGAACAGCACGGGCGCCACCGCCGCCATGTCGGCGGCCTTGGCGCCGGAGATGCCTGAGACCAGATACATCGCGCCGACCAGCACGTAATGCAGGCCGCCGCGGACATGGCCGAGCAGGCTCGCCAGGAACGCGACCATGGCCCGCGCCATGCCGGTCATCTCGATCAGGAGCCCCAGGAACACGAACAGCGGCACCGAGAGCAGGATGAGGTGGCTCATGCCCTCGTCCATCCGGCCGACCAGCACCATGACCGGCGTCCGCGTGGTCAGCGCCAGATAGCCGAAGATGGCGAGGCCAAACCCGAACGCAATGGGAACGCCGGCAAAGACGCAGAAGCCGGCGACGCCGACGAAGAAGATGACGAGGTTGAGATTGCCGAGCGGCCGCAGATAAGGCTGCGCCAGCCAGAACAGACCGACGATGACGGCAACCGATATCACCGCCGTCAGCACCATGCGGTAATCGGCGGCGCGCAGCAGCCGCAGCAGCGCGAACACCGCCATCAGGCAGATGCCCGCCGGCAGCGCCGCGGCGCGCCACATGTTCGAGATCTGGAGCGCCGGCGTGGTGATGAAGCTTTCCTCGTAGGCGTATTCGGCGGACGGCCAGATGATCAGCGCCAGGAACGCCAGCGCCGCGCAGGTCGCGACCACGTCCAGATAGGCGCGCATGGCCGGCCTCGCGCTCGCGACGAGCGCCGTCATGCGCATGTGCTCGGAGCGGCGGAATGCGACCGCAGCGCCCAGCATGGCGAGCCACAGGAACAGGATCGAGGCGAGTTCATCCGACCAGATCAACGGCCGGTGCACGCCGTAGCGTGCGACCACGCCGGCAAACAGGATCACGATCTCGGCGACGACCAGGATCGCCGCGGGGATCTCGACGGCGAGGCCGAGGAGGCGCTCCAGCGAGGCCAGCACAGGGGATCGGCGAGGGGGCTGAACAGCCACCTCGCCCACCACTCCGGTCGCCTCAACCTCGACATGAGCCATCTCGATAAGAACCTCGGCGGCCCCGACGCGTTACGACAGCTTGCCGACGGCCTTTTCCAGGAGATCCCAAGCCTGGTCGCCATACTTGCCCTTCCACTCGGCATAGAAGCCGGCGGAGCGCAGCTTGTCACGGAATGGCGCCACCGCAGGCTGGTTGAAGGTCAGGCCCTTGCCCGCGAGCTCCTGCTGGAGGTTCGCATTGAGCTTGGCGGTATCCTCACGTTCCTTCATGGCGGCGGCATTGATGTTCTTGGCGACGATGGTGCGCACATCCTCAGGCAGCGCGCTCCAGGCGCGGCGGTTGGCCAGGAACCAGAAGCCGTCCCACATGTGGTTGGTCAGCGAACAGTACTTCTGCACCTCGTACAGCTTGGCGGTCGAAATGATCGCCAGCGGGTTCTCCTGGCCCTCGACGATCTTGGTCTGGAGCGCGGAATAGACCTCGGCGAAATTGATCGAGGCGGGCGCCGCATCGAACGCCTTGAACATCGAGGTCCACAGCGGCGACACCGGCACGCGGATCTTGAAGCCCTTGAGGTCGTCGGGCCCGTTGATCGGCTTGCTCGACGACGTGGTCTGGCGGAAGCCGTTGTCCCAGATCTTGTCCATGACCTCGAGGCCGGCCTTCTTGATCTCGCCGCGGACATGGGCGCCGAGGTCGCCGTCCATGGCCTTCCAGACCGTGCCGTAGTCCGGGAACGCGAAGCCGATGCCGTTGATGGACGCGGCCGGCACCAGGGTCGACAGGATCAGGCCTGACAGCGTGAAGAACTCGACGCCGCCGGACCGGATCTGGCTCAGCATGTCGGTGTCGGAGCCGAGCTGGTTGTTCGGGAAGATCTGGAGGTCGAACTTGCCGTTGGTCTCGGCCTTGATCGCCGCCGCCATCTCCTTGGCGCGCACGTTCAGCGGATGGGTGTCAGGCAGGTTGTTGGCGTATTTGTAGGTGAACTCGGCGCTCTGGGCGCGGGCCACATGGGGCGCACCGAGGCCGCCCAGGACCGCGGTCGCGGCGGAGGCCTTGAGAAGCGTGCGTCGGGAAAAACTCATGGGTCTGCTTCCTCGGAAGTTTGTTGTTGTTCTGAGATGCAAACCTATACGGACGGAAGGCCTGAAGGTCATCTGCGATCTCGCGAGGTCTCGCTTATTGCAGCCGGACACCGTCGCGGCAATATCGGCGTTCGGCAGATGGGCCGGATTCAAAATCTGAAAAACAACCCCATGCACAGTAGCCGTCAAGAGCCGAGAGGTCGGTCGCGGCCCAGATCGAAAACGGACGGCAAGCGAAGGCGCGGTGTCAGGAATTCGATCTAAATATCTGATCTAATTGTACATAAATATATTCCATAATATACCTTATGCGAATTATGGATATGGCGGTCCGGGCTGGGGCCCGCTTGGCGCACGGTCGCCGAAATCCCTCCCCACCGTTCATGGTGAGCCGCCTTGCAGGCCGTGGCGTCGCGACGCATCGCCGTCGTGCGGACTTCAGCTGTGCATTCTGCTGAACGGGTGACGCTCGCGCACGACGTCACCCGGGATGGTCCGGCCGGCAGTCAGGACGGCGCGGCGAAGTCGTAGGAGATGCGTCCGGCGGGCAGATAGAACAGAGCGATGACGGCGCCGCCGCGGACCTCGGGATAGTGCCGGCTGCCGGGATCGGGCGCGGTCCAGCCGGGCCCTTGCCAGCCCTGCAGCCCCTTGAGCTCGGCGCCCTTGTCCAGCGGCACGACCAGGTTCAGTTCCCCATATGGGTGACCGTGATATTGGCCGCGGAGCACGTCATCGTCGTCCTCGTCCTTGAAGCGGCGTGGATCGGTGCTGTTCATGTAGACGGCCGTGATGCTGAACTGGAACGTTTCGGGCATCGGCTCAAGGATGCGGCTGCGCCGGTAGTTCGGACCTTCGACCTCCTGGTTCGCCGCCCAGCCTTCCGCGACCCCGAGCTTAATCAGGCGTGCCAGGTCCTGGTAGAGCTGGCTGCCCTCGCCGTATTTTTGATTGAGCCACCGCTCCATCTCCGCGCCGGGCGTCATGTCCTTGACCTCGCGCAGAAACGGAATGCTGCACTGAATCAGTTCGTCTCGGCTTCCCATGGCCTTGTCCTTTCCATTTGGGTTGCACTTTGTTCTTCGAAGCCTGCGAAAGACGCGAATTCCGCGACGTCGGCGCGCGGCATCAGCCTGCCCTTGGCGAGGTCCCTGGCGCGGCCGATCGAGATGCCGCACACCACCATTTGCTCCGCCGGGATCGACAGCAGCGGGCGCAGGATCCGGTGATATCTGGAGAACGTTTCCTGCGGACAGGACTGAAGCCCATGGCCCGCCGCAGCCAGCAGCACGTTCTGGACGAACATGCCGAGGTCGAGCCAGCTGCCGACTTCAAGGCGCCGGTCGATCGTGACGATCAGCCCGACGGGTGCGCCGAAGAACGCATAGTTCTTGGCGGTTTGTCCGCTCCTGGCTTCGATATCGGTTTGGGCGATGCCGAGCGAGCCGTAGAACAATCGGCCGAACTCCTGTCGTCTCTGCAAATAGGGTTCGGGCAGGTCGTTGGCGTAGTAGCTGTATTCCGACCTATGCGCGTCGCGGGCCGTTTCGTGCGCCTCGCGCAGCGCCGCCGACACCCTGTCTTTGGCATCGCCGGCCAGCACGTAGACGTGCCAGGGCTGGATATTGGCACCGCTTGGCGCAAACCGTGCCACGCGCAGAATCTGCTCGATGGTCCCTCGCCCGAGCGGCGCGCCCGAGAAGTCGCGGCATGCAAAGCGGCCTGCGATGATCTCGTCGATCCCGTTCTGCACGGCCGTGCCCTCGCCGATCATGGCTGCTTCAGGAGCGGACATCCGCCTTGCTCCATCGGCCGGAAAGCTTCCTCTCCCGGAATCGTCGCCAGCAGCTCGTAATAGTCGAATTTGTATTTGGACTGCTCGGGCGACTTGACGCGAAAAAGATACATGTCGCGGACCAGCCGGCCGTCCTCGCGGATCCGGCCATTTTTCGTCATGAAATCGTTCACGGGCATGTCGCGCATCTTGGCGGCTATGGTCGGCCCATCCAGTGTGCCGGCCGCCTGAACCGCCCTAAGATAGTGCATCACCGCGCCATAGGTGCCGGCGTGGATCATGGTCGGGACCTTCTGGGTCTTGGCGATGAAGCGCTTCGACCACGCCCGCGTGTCCTCGTTCTGGTCCCAATAGAATGCCGAGCTCAGCATCAAGCCCTGGGCGCTCTGGAGCCCGAGGCTGTGAATGTCGGCAATGAAGACGAGCAGCCCGACAAGCTTCTGCCGCTGCGTGATGCCGAATTCACCGGCCTGCTTGACGGCGTTGATGAAGTCGCCGCCGGTGTCGGCGAGCGCGATCACGTCCGCCTTCGAGGACTGTGCCTGGAGCAGGAAGGACGAAAAATCGGGCGTATTGAGTGGATGCTTCACCGCGCCGATCACCTTGCCGCCCGAGGCGTCGATGACCTTGCGGCTATCGGCCTCGAGCTGCGCACCGAGGGAATAATCGACCGAGATAAAGTACCAGGAGCTTGCGCCGAGACGCGATATCGCCCGCGTCGTTCCCTGCGACAGCGCATAGGTATCGTAGGTCCAGTGAATGCCGGTCGGCGAGCATTCGTCGCCAGTGAGGCGCGACGTGGCGGCGCCGGTGGCGAGGAACAGTTTCTTCTTGTCCCGTGTGATGCCCTGCACCGCCAGCGCGACCGCAGAATTGGGCACGTCGAGGATCACCTCGACGTTTTCATTTTCGAGCCATCGCCGGGCGATGGTCGCTCCCACATCGGCCTTGTTCTGGTGGTCTCCCGCGACGATCTGGATACCGCGCCCCAGCACCTGACCACCAAAATCGTCGACCGCCATTTGCGCCGCAACCACCGAGCCCTGGCCGCCATTGTCGGCGTAGAGCGAGGACATGTCGGTGAGAACGCCGAGCTTGACCGGACCATGCTGCGCAATGGCCGGCGCCGTGAACAGCGCCAGTGCTAGTCCGAAAGCTCCGATCGACATCCCGCAGGGTTTCATTGCCTGTCTCCTCCAAATTCGGCGCCGGGATCATGACGGGATCGCGCGAATGCGGAAGTGAAACTCTTGCAGAGTGATCCTGAACCGCCTTCAGATTGGTGGCGCGAACGGCCGGGCGTCGCGGTCCGGGCGCCCTGCTCGGTTGCGTCGGCTGCGCGCATGGCCTTAACTGGGAAAGATCGCAGGTACGCAACGGGCGCGCGATCCGCCTGTGACGGTGTCCTGCACGTGGCTGTTTCCTTCAAGACCCTGGACCTGAACCTGCTCAAGGTCTTCGACGCCGTCATGGAGGAGCGCAGCGTGCTGCGGGCCAGCCAGAGGGTTGCCCTCAGTCAATCCGCCGTGAGCCATTCGCTCGCCCGGCTCCGCGAGATGCTGGAAGACGATTTGTTCGTGCGCACGGCGACCGGAATGCAGCCGACCGCGCGTGCGTTGACGATGGCGCCGCAGGTTCGCGAAGCCCTGCGATCTCTCGAGGCGGCGGTCGAGCAGCCGCGCTTCGTTCCGGCGGCCTCGACCAGACAGTTCACCTTGGCCGCCAACGACTTCACCACGATGGTGCTGGCGTCACCGCTCCTGAAGATACTTGGGCTTGAGGCGCCGGCGATCGACCTGATCATCAAGCCGGTGACACGGATCGACCTTGCCGAGCAGATCGACCTTGGTCGCATCGACGTTGCGATCGGTGTCTTCTCGGATCCGCCGAGCCGCTTCCGGACCTCGCTGCTGTTCGAATATGACGATGTGCTGATCGTGGGCGGAAAGCGCAAGCTCGGGCGGATCGATAACGCGGCTCTGGCGCGCATGCCGCTGGTCGTTGTCTCCTTCGGCGGCGAGCAGGAGGGAGCGATCGGAGGCTTCATCTCCGAGCGCGGCCTCGCCAGGCGATCGGAAATGTATGACCGCGCGGCGCTCGAACGGGCGCTGTCCGAAAGCGACCGGCCGCCGCGCATAGCTGTTTCGCTCCCGCATTTCCTTGCCCTGCCCGCCCTGCTCGCGGACTCCGAATTGGCGGCCATCGTTCCGCGTCCATTGGCGCGGGCGTTCGAACGCGCGCATGCCGTCACGACGTATGAACTGCCTTACGCCACAACCTCGGTAGAGGTCCGGCTGTTGTGGCACGAACGTATCGAGGGCGAGCCGGCGCATGACTGGCTTCACGATATTCTTCGGCGCGCGACCGAGGACCTCAGGCGTGGACCCTAGCTGGAGACGCTCGCAGTCCTGGTTCCATTTTTCATTGAGTGGTTCGGTTGGGGCGCGCGAATGGAGGTTGTGCTAGACTAGGCGTCGCAGTCCTGAAGAGGTCAACGATACAAGGCGGTCCCAACCGCCCGTCAAGGGAGCCCGTCATGCAGGAGAACGTCGCCCGCGCGACCACCTCGCGCGCCATTCCGTTCGACGCCGCCAAGCTCGACCGTCTTATGGAGGCCGCCGGCCTCGATGTGCTGGTCGTGACCTCCAAGCACAATGTGCAGTACCTGCTGGGCGCGGAGCGCGCGATCTTCTTCGACTACATGGACGCGATGGGCGTCAGCCGCTATTTGCCGGTGCTGGTCTATCCCAAGGGCGTACCTGATAAGGCGGTCTATATCGGTCATCGTCTGGAGACCCATCAACGCGCCGTGGCTCCGCCGTGGGTACCGCAGGTCCGGACCGAGTCCAACGGCTCGGTGGATGCGGTGACGCGGGCCGTGGGCCTGATCCGGGATGCCGGCGTGCCCTTGAAGCGGGTCGGGGTCGAGATGGCGTTCCTGCCGATGGATGCGGGCCGGGCGCTCAGTGACGCCCTGCCCGGCGCCGAGCTCAAGGACGCGCTGCTGGTGCTGGAGCGGCTTCGCGCGGTCAAATCGCCAGATGAACTGGCCAAGCTCAAGACTGCATCCGAACTGGTGATTGCGTCGATGCTGGAGGTGATCGCCGCGCACGGCCCGGGCACGACCAAGCAGCAATTGAGCGATGCACTGCGCGTCGCCGAGGCCAATCGCGGCCTGACCTTCGAATACTGCCTGCTCGCCTGCGGCAGCAGCCACAACAGGGCGCCGTCATCGCAGCGCTGGGAGCAAGGAGACGTGCTGTCGCTCGATTCCGGTGGCAATTATCACGGCTATATCGGCGACCTCGCCCGCATGGCCGTGCTGGGCGAGCCCGATGCGGAACTGAAAGACTGTCTGGCCGAGATCGAGGCCGTGCAGCGTGCCGCCTTCGCCGCGGTCCGGCCGGGCGCCATGGGCGGCGACATCTACGTCGCGGCCGAGCGGCAGCTTGCCCGGATCACGCAGCGCGACTGCACGGATTTTCTGGCCCACGGCATGGGTCTCGTCAGCCACGAGGCCCCTCGCCTGACCGCCAAGGGCCCGGTCCCCTACGACGACACCGACGCCCGCCTGCCGCTTCAACCCGGCATGGTGGTCTCGATCGAGACCACGATGAAGCATCCGAAGCGCGGCTTCATCAAGCTCGAGGACACGGTCGCGGTGACGGCGACGGGATATGAGATTTTTGGCGAGGGCGGCCGCGGGTGGAATTTGGGGGGCAGCAAGAGCTAGCCTGATGGCGTTGCAGGACCCTCATGGTGAGGAGCGCGGCACGCGCTCTCCGGACGATCCTTTGCATCGCCGGGCGAACCATGAAGGCCCGCCTCTCGCTGTGTGGCTATCCTTCGAGACGCGCTTTGCGGGCTCCTCAGGATGAGGTGCGGAGTCTGGAGCAAGCTGCGCAATTAATGCGCCAGTAGCATCTCCAACTGGCTCTGCGCCCTCTTCACCGCCGTCGCGTACCAGCTCTGGCTGGGCGCTTCCTTGGCGAAACATTTGGTGTAGGCGTCCATGGCATGGTCTTCCTTGGCCATGGCGTCCTCTGGAATCTTCCTGGCCATCATCTGCTTCCAGACTTTTTCGCAGGCCGGGATCTCAGCCGTCTTCACGGCGTCGGTTGCGGCGAGGAAGTAGACCTTGTCGCCCTGAATCGCGACGAGGTCGATTTCGTGCGGCGCGCCCTTCAGGTCGCCGTTGCCGCGGACGCCGAGCACAGCGACCGCGGCACTCGCGGATGCGGGCTTGGTGATCGGCAGCTCGGCATATTTGGCGAAGGCTGAGTCCTGGATCGCTTGATAGTAGAAGCGGTCCGACTTGAAGGCCGCGGCGATCTCCTGCGGCATGCCGTCCTCGCGATGCTCGTGCAGCCAGTGCTTGAGCAGACCTGTGGTGGTCACCACGGCCTGCATCTTGTCGCCTTCGGAGGCAAAGCCCAGACCGTCGAGATGGCCGAAGCCCGAGTCGCCCTTGAACAGCGTGTCGGCGTTCGACTTGCCTTCCGCCGGCAATCCCTTGATCGAGACCGCGCCCACCAGACCGCGCAGCGCGCCTGTCAGCTCCTTGAGCGCCGCGTCATGCTGCTTATAGGTCTCGTCATTCTCCTTGGCTTTGGAGAATTTTGCGATGTAGCGATCGCGCAAATCGAGATAGTGCTGCTCGGGGGCGGCCGCGTGTGCGGGCGTTGCGAAGACGAGCAGGCAGAGCAACGCAAGCGATCTCATTCAGTATCCACGGACTTAAGAGCAATCTCCAGTCTTTGTGCCGGTGCCGGGCGGGAAGGTTCATGGGCCGCACGGCGCCGCCTGCCGCCGCGGGCGCGGCATAAATCGAGACACGACCCGAGCGGTTTGACTTTGGCTCGGGGTCACCGAGCCCTTTGACTGCGCTTCCTGGCTCGCTTCGGAGCTGCCTTGCGCTTCTTGACGGCTTTGGCCTTCCTGGCTGCCTTTGCCTTTTTGGCGCGCCCTCCCCGTTTCGGCTTTGCAAGATCGGCGCGCGCGGCCATCTCGGGCAGCTCCGCTGTCTCCGCGACGATCTGGTGCGCGGCGTCGGCCGCAGGCACCGACATCACGATCTGGAGCTCGGCCGCGGTATATGCGGGATCCCAATGTGAGTTCGCGGGAACGTGGCAGTGCCCGTAATGGCCGCCGCGCGTCCGCCAGTTCTGTTCGTTGCGGTTGTGATGGCCGGGATCGTGGCCGCGATCGGGCGGATTGGGATAACCGTTCGGCCAGTCACCCGGCACATTGTGTGTGCTTTCGATCCATCGGCACAGCCGGCCGACATTCGTCAGGCTGGCCTGGCTCTTGGGTCTGCCGGCGAAGCCGACCAGCTCGAACTGGATCGCGGAGAACCGGTTGGTCTCGACCGTCCCAGGCGGGTGAGCCAATGCTCTTGCCGCGACCTCGGTGTCGAGATGCTGGTAGATGAACTGGTCATCGACAGTGAAGTGCGGGATGTCGTGCCCGTTGTCCTGATAGGTCGCGAACGCGCCCGCCGCAGTCGATCCTTCGGTGGTGTGATGGATAATCCTGAACGGTCCGGCGGTGTATTGACCCGCGCTCCACGGCAACGGCATCCATCGCGCGAAAGGACATCTGGCCATATGCTACCCCCGAGCTTTGCTTGATTGTCTTGGGCGATCACGCGCGCTTTTTGCTTTTCTTGCTTTTGCTCTTCTTGGCTCCCTTCCGCGCCGATGCCTTGCTCCGCCGTTTTGAAGGCGCCTTTTTCGCGGACTTCTTTTTCGCTGAAGTCTTCCTGGCTGACGCCCGCTTGGCCGAGCCTGCAGCCGTCTTGCGAGGCGTCGCCTTCTTCGCCTTCTTCGCCATCTTGGCTCGCCCGGCTTTGCGCGGCTTGGCCCGTCGCGCCCGCGTGGCACTCGCGGCCGGCGGCGGCGGCGCCATGCTCGTTGCTACGGCGGAAACCGCGGGCTCGGGCTGTTCGGTGCGGACGTTGGCGAGGGCCGTCTGCAGCGCCGCGTCCCAGGCCGCGAGGTCGAAATGTTGGGGGTCGTCGTGGTCGCCAACACCCAGGTCCAGCACGCAATGGAAGACCGGGACCATCCATGCGCCGCGCCGGACACCGGCGATGACATATTGCAGCGCGAGCCTTGCATATTGGACGGGCGTAAAGCCGGGTTGGGGCGAGTCCACGTCGCTCGGGCCGGGGCCCATGCGCGGCTGCACCAGCTCGTGATGCAGGAACAAGCCTTTGAAACGGACACTGGGCTTTTCGAACCGGGTCGCGCGCCATGGCGTACCGTAGTCCCGGTCCGTCAGTGTCTCGCCAAGACGCGTGATGTAGATGTGCGTCTTGCCGTCAGCAAGACCTGAAAGCTTGTTGCCGGACCAGGCGGCCGTGTTGATGAAGGCCGGATCGAAATCCTCTCCGGGGTCCAGTTTGAAGCTGGTGTCATGAATGACGAAATAGCGCGCGAGCGGTGCGGCCGGATTGTCGTCGTTCGCGTGGCAGACGCGATCCATCACCGAGCCGCCGACGGTGCTCTCGGCAATCCCGCGTGTCTGGAGGAACGATCTCACCTGCGCCTTGGTCACCCCCAGAGTGGCAGGATTGGCGAGCAGGCCGGACAGGACCGGCGGCAGATTGGCTTTGGCTTCGTCGACATTGCCGGCGCGCTTGACGGTGCGAAGCAGGCAGCGCGCCTGATCGATCGGCGATCCCTCGAACGTCAATTGAGTGGAGTCAAAGGGGCAAGGTGTGGTCATTATGCGCTCCCGGCGAATGATCACCTGCGCTGCCCGGCAGCGCTCACCCCCGCAACCTTACGGAAAGCCCTGGTGCGCTACAACTTTTATTTGAATTGGCAATAGGCTCGAAGCGGCGCCGCTGCGTGCCTCTACTCTGCCGGCGTGAGCTGCTGCCGGCTCAGGCGCATTGCCGCGGTCTCGCGCACCCGGACGCGGGCGCGGCGCTTGCGCCACCAGATCACGACGCCGGTGACCGACAGTGCTGCCACCACGAGGCCCATGATCGAAATCAGGATTCGCCCAAAGAGGCCAACGATGCGGCCCGAATGCAGCGGGAATTGCGCCTGCACGAAGATGTCGGCGGCGGTGCCGACCCAGGGCAGCCGCTCGCCGATCGGGCGGCCGTCTTCGCTGTCGTAATAGAGCTGCGCCGGCCCGACGCCGCCGGCGCCGTGATCGTCGCCGGGATGGAAGTAGGCGGCCGCGTAGACCCCATGGGCCGGGCCGTAATTGATCGAGCCGACCGGGACGGTCCACCCTCGCCCCTTGCCGTCAGCCGCCGCGCGCGCAGCGATGTCGGCGAAGGTGACCTTTGGCTCGATGGGATCGTCGAGATTGCGATAGGGCCGCTGCTCATAGGGCGTCGGCGTGTAGTTCGACACCATCTTCATCATCGGCGAGAACACCTCGAAATAGAGGTTCAGCGAGAACGCCGTGAAGGCGATGATGAACAGCACGCCCCAGGTCCACAGGCTGAAGGCGCGATGGATGTCGAAATTGATCCGGTAGGCGCTGCCCGATGCCTTGATGGTCCAGGCCGGCGCCCAGCGCGCCCAGAAGCCGCGTTCGAGCTGGCGCGCGACCTGGGGCGCCCGCGCGGCCTTGGCGCGCCGTCGCGAGGGCAGCGTCAGATAGAAGCCGACGAAGCAATCGATGGTCCAGATGATGGCGATCACGCCGAGCAGGCGCATGCCCCAGCGATCGCTGCCCCAGAATTCCGGAATGTGCATGGTGTAGTGGAGCTTGTAGAGGAACGAGACGAGGTTCTCGCGCGTCACCGGCCACACCGCACCCCAATAGCGCCGGCCGAGCTCGACGCCGGTGTTGGGATCGAGGAAGATCTGGTTGTAGTCGATCGCGAAGCGTTTTCCCGTCGCCGGATCGATCCGCGGCATCACGAAGAACCACAGCGAGTGCCCCTCCTCCGGCGTCATGAAGAGGTAGACGACGCGGGCGCGCGGATCGCGCTGCTCGATCATCTTCGCGAGCTCGATCGAGGGAATCGCCGGGCCTTTGCTGGTGACATCGAACAGGTGGTGATTCAGCACCTCGTCGATCTCATGATCCCAGGAGATGATCGCGCCGGTGATGCCGGAGAAGAACAGGAATCCGGCCGTGAGCAGTCCCGCCCAGCGATGCAGCCTGCCGAATATCGCTCTCATCGTCTCGACTCTCATCAAGCGGGTCCGGCTGCCATCGCCGGACCGTCCTCACATCGAACTCACCAACGGTAGGTCAGCTTGCCGATAGCCTTCCGTCCCTCCGCATAGAAGCAGCCGGACAGGCTGTAGCAGGCGGCGACATAGCGTGTGTCGGCGAGGTTGGTGACGTTCAGCGACAGGCGCCAATTGTCCCTGCTATAGGCGAGCAGCGCGTCCAGCACGGTGGACGATCCCACCTTGAACGTGTTGGCGTCGTCGCCCCAGGTCGCGCCGACATAACGGATGCCGCCGCCGAGCTGCAGGCCCGCCAGCGGCCCGTTCTGGAGCGTGTAGTCGCTCCACAGCGAGGCGCGGTTGAGCGGCACGGTGACCGGCGCCTTGCCGACGTTCACCGGATCCTGCGTGAGCATGGCATCGACATAGGCATAGGCGGCGCGCAGGTTCCAGCCGTCGGCGAGCGACATCGTGCCTTCGAGCTCGATGCCGCGGGATTTCACCTGACCTGTCTGTTCGGCAAAGTTGAGCGGAGGTGCGAACGTGACGACGTTGTCGCGCGTCAGGTCGAAGGCGGCGAAGGTGAACAGTGCATTCCAGCCGATCGGTTGGTACTTGACGCCGACCTCGTACTGGACGCCGGTTTCGGGATTGAGCATCTGTCCGGACCGACCGGTCGCGAGCACCGGCAGGAACGACTCGGAATAGCTGAAATAGGGTGCAACCCCGTTGTCGAAATTGTACATCACGGCGGCGCGGCCGGTGAAGGCCGAGGCGTCTTTCGCGACCGACTTATTGGAGGTGGGGAGATTGCTGTCGACCTGCGTCGTCACGAAATCCTGGCGGCCGCCGAGCTGGAACGACAGCCGGCCGAGCTTGATCTGATCCTGCGCATAGAGGCCGACCTGCGACTGCCTGACACCGGTGTTGTCGCTCATGGCACCGATGGTCCAGTCGTTGCTGTAGACCGGGTTGAAGACGTTGATCTCGGGGGCCGACGTCGTGACGCCAAAGGCGGTGTCGCGGAACGACGTGTTGCGATAGTCGATCCCGACCAGCGTGGTGTGGCCGAGGATGCCGGTGGTGAACTTGCCCTGGAGCTGATTATCCACCGCGAAGGAATTGATGTAGGAGTTGCTGTAGCTGCCGAAACGCGCGAGCTGCCCCGCGGCCTCGTTGGTGTAGCCTCCGCCGTAAAACACCTTTTCCTCGTTGTGCTGATAGGCGTAGCGCAGGTTCTGCCGGAACGTGATGTTGTCGGTGAAATTGTGCGAGAGCTGGTAGCCGGCGGTCGCGATCTCGGTGTTGAACGCGTTGAAGCTCGGCACGCCCGCGAAGAACGAGACCGGGATGGTGCGGCCGTTGTTCGGCCATACCGTGCCCGAGGCCGGCAGGAACTGGAGGCCCCACCCTGCCCGGTCCTTCTGGTAGTTGGCGAGGATCGTGATGGTGGTGTCCTCGTTCGGCTTGAACGTGACGGCGGGCGCGATGAAGACGCGGTTGTCCTTGGTGAAGTCGACCTGGGTCTCGCCGTCGCGGACGACGCCGGTCAGGCGCCACAGCACGGTGCCTTCCTTGTTGGCGGGGCCGCCCATGTCGAACTGGCCCTGATAGCGGTTGAAGCTGCCGCCGGAGATCGAGACTTCGCCGAATTGCTGCGCGGTCGGCAGCTTGGTGACGTAGTTGAGGATGCCGCCGGTGCCGCTGCCGCCATACATCGCCGAGGATGGTCCCTTGAGAACCTCCAGGCGTTCGGCACCGTAGGGATCGAGGCCGTTGAAATGCACGTAATTGCTGGATGGAATCCTGAGGCCGTCGACGTAGAGGCCCGACATCGTCGTGTCGAAGCCGCGGATCTGGAGGGCGCCGAAGCGGGTGTCCGAGCCGCCATTGACGTCGCCGCTGACGCCTGCGGTGTAGCGCAAGGCCTCGCCGATCGAGACCGCGCCCTGGTTCCTGACCTGGTCGGTGGTGACGACGGACACCGACTGCGGCGTTTCGATCAGCGGCGTGTCGGTCTTGGTGGCGGTGCCGCTCCGCGTCGCGACGAAGCCGCGCACCGGGCCATTGGCGCGTTCACCCGTGTCGCGATTCGCTGATGCCGATTGCGTCGGTATGGCTTGCTGCGCTGGAGAACGCCGGTTGGCGCGCGCAGCGCGTGTCGTCGCGGACCGCCGCGACGAGGCCGCCGCCGCGGGTCGGGCGCGTTGCGCCGGCGCTTCCACCGAGACCGTGGGAATTTGAGTCTGCGCCTGCAAGGACGCGAAGGGAACGCAGAGAGCGAATATGCTGACGGCGCCGAAGAAAAGCACCTGAAGCTGTCGAACACGCGCATTGGAGCGCGAACGAAGTTTGAAGTCTGACACGTCTATCGAGGCCCCACGCACTGCCGGCTTTGCCGGAATGATTTTTGGACTCTCGCCCTAACGCGGGGGCATCTTCAGTGCGAGAGACGCAGAGTTAGAATCTATCGAGACCGGGGAATAGATCGTGCGACCAATGCGCCCATATGCGCGTCGATGTGCGTCGCTGATTTCTGCGAGCGGTCGGATATGGAATGCTTCTAGAGTGAGAACATTCGCCGCTTGTCTGTTCAACCTTGCGCGGCGATCATCGTGTTGAGCGCTTTAACGCTCGGCGCAAACAGCACTGCGACGCCCTTGTAGCGGATAAATTGCTTCATCTGGAATGTCACGGAGGCGTCCCCCGCGAGCGGAACCTGGAACCGGGTCTCGGCCTTTGGATCTGCCCGGTTTCCGGTCAAGGCATCCTGCGCATTGGCTCCGTTCGGAAGGCTCATGTAGGCGTCGGCAAAGTCCGTCTGATGCATCCACCGCAGGATGGTATAGAATTGCTCGTTGATCCTGGCGAAGTAGAAAAGCCCCACGATGCCGCGGTCCTTGCCGTCGTCCTCCGCGCCCTCCAGATGAGGACCATAGGAAAATCCGCGGCGTATGACGCGCGGCGGCCCCTTGGGGAAACGAATCTGGTTGGCGAATTTCAGCGGATGATCGCGGCAATTGACAATGCGAATGTGAGCCCCGAGCGGGCATTTGACGCCGTCTGGATCGTCGCCATAGCCGAACGCATCGTTCAATTGCGGGGTCGACGGTGGTGCATCCGGAAAACGTGACAGCGGCGACCCGTGTCGCCAGCGCCCCATCATCTTGGCCGCGATCCATTCTTCGGCCAGTTCCGGGCCGACATGCGGCGCCGCCTGCGGTGCATTAGCCTTCAGGAATTTGTTGAAGGCCGCGACGTCCTGATAAAGCCACGACAGGCCGACGAACGATCCATCGCGCGCGAAGTCCTGCCATGGACCGGGCTTGAACGGTGCAGTGGGAAAATCGCTGTTCGGATAGCCGACGACGATCTCGCGACAATCGACGGCGTCGGAAGCCCTGGCAGCCGGCGCATCCTGCCAGTCAACATTCGGCGCGGTGATTCCATCGCGATAGCCAAAATGCAGGCGGCCGTCGGCCGGCCGACAGCCGGACAGCGCGCCGTCGTCCCAACTGTCGAGCGACAATTCCCGGACACCGAGGCCGGTCGCCGACTGCCGCACTTGCGCGAGGCAATCGGCTTTCTGCTCGGGCGTATCGAACCCGATGTGGATGGCGAGATCGATATCGCTCGACTTGAACTTGCCGTCCCACCATCCGGCCGGAGCGCTGGCGTCGAGGAAACCAAGCTGTGTCGCAATGCCGCCATCCGGCGCCTGCGCCGGGTCCACGAACGATACCTCGAACTGCTGCCGCCCCTGCGCGACGTCGAGGTCGGGGCGACCCGACATCAACGTCGCGATGCCGTTCCAACTGAACATGAAGTGGAACGCGGGACCATCGGCGTCCGGGCCCGCCCCCACCGCCGCCCGCGGTATCCATTGCTGCAAGAAGGACCTGGCACCGCCGGCGTCGCCAAACCTAAACAACAGAACCGCAAGTAGCGGCTTGGCCGAGCTTCGAGCGACGATCGCCTGCAAATTGCCGAGATCCACCATGGCGCCTGTCCTGCAATAACAGTCAGCCGATAGGCACCTCAAAGCCGGCCTATCCCGAAAGCGCAAATCCGCTCTGGAAGCTATTTCCCGAGCTTTGCCAGAATGTTTGCGACCGTCATGCCGTCGTAAGCCGAGAACAGCCAGCCGGATGTGTTACCACTGATGTCGGTTGAGCCGTCGGTGGCCGTGCCCAGCGAGCGTGCGTTGTGTTTCTTCGAGAATTCGAAGAACGCATTGGGATCGTTGATGTCCAGGCCAGTCGTATCTGCCAGGGAAAATATCTCGGCAAATATCGGAGTGAGCGCTCGTCGGAAAAACTCCGTGTATTCCTGGTGCGTTCCCTCATACTCGGTGATGACTTGGATGTACTTGTCGTCGATGACGACGACCCGTGCGAAATGAACGATCCTGGACTGCTTCAACGCCGCCGCGATGGCGGGCTGAACCTTATCAGTGAAGATCGCCTCGAGGTTCCGCAGCTTTGCCAGGGTCTCGGCATCCTGCTTGATCGGCAGCGTGAGATTGAGTGCATGGGTCATGGGAAATCTCCTAAAGAAATACAACTTTAGGATGGTATCACTCCCGAAAGGAATTGGAAGCGATCTTTCGACCTGCGGCCAGCCGTCGCGCCGCGGGCCCTTCGAAAGGGGCAGCAATACTCCCCTGACAATTCGACCGCGAGCGCATGCGACCAGCGAACCAGCGCTGGTCGGCCTGCTGCGAACGTTGTGCCGCGCGACGAGTCTAAGCTTTACCCGCGTGGCAGCACGCGCCGGCGGCAGCATCCGTCGGGTCGCCCGCCAGCACGCTGCGGCTGTTGCGCTCCGGCGGAATGTCGCCGGCGGCATTGGCCGGAAAGAATCCGGTCGGCTTCAGCATGAAGCCGGCATGTTCGACCGGCATGATCGGAAAATCCTCGGGCTTGCAGACATGAGTGTGGCCGAAGGAGTGCCACACCACGAGATCAGTATTCTCGATGTTGCGGTTCTGCGCGGCGTAGCGCGGCAGGCCGTCGCCGCCGGCATGGACATTGGGATAATCGCCGCTGGCGTATTTCTCGTCCTTGTCGAAAGCGGTGACCCAGACGTGCTTCGTCGCAAAGCCGCCGCGCTTGCGTACGTAGCTGCCCTCCTGCGCCAGCATCAGCGGGCTCGGATTGACGACCAGCTTGTAGGCCGGCGCGTTGCCGACGGAGTTGGTCTCGTTCGGATTGCTGATCTTCCAGAACCGTCCGGTCTCACCGTTGGCGATCGCCGCCGCGTCGCGCTCGCGCGATAGCACGCGCGTGGTCGTATCAAATGCGTTGCCGTGCGGATTATCCGCGCCCCAGGGCCTCGGCACGAAATCGTGCTGCGTGACGGTATTGCCGCCGCCATCGAGGTCCATGTGCAGGCGCACGTTGAAGAAATGCTGGTGCGTCGGCCCGCCGAGATTGTCGTCGACCATGCCGCCCCATTTGTACGTCTCGCCGGATGGCACGGCGGCGGTCTGGATGATGCCGGTGAGCTTGGTCTCGAGCTGGATCGTGCCGTCCTGGTACAGGTACCAGTAGAAGCCATAATCGTAATTGCCGACGGTGGCGAAGAACGAGATGACGAGGCGCCGCGAGCGGCGGACTTCGAACAGCCCGTTGCGGAATTCGTAGTGTTTCCAGGCAATTCCGTAGTCCTCTTCATGCATGCAGATAGCGTTCTGCATCACGAAAGGCGCGCCCTTGTTGTCGGCGGCCGGCACGTCGAAATAATGGATGTTGCCGAGGCAGTCGCAGCCGAGCTCGAGCGCGTTGGCGAGCATGCCGAGCCCGTATTCGCCGGCATCGAACGCCGACTTCCAGAAATGGTTGGCGGTCGGATCGGCATAGGGCACCACCATCTCGGTGACGCTGGCGCGATGGATCAGCGAGCGCTTGCGTACGCCGTCCTGGTAGGCGAGCTGGTGCAGCACCAAGCCCTCGCGCGGCGTGAAGCCGACGCGAAAACTCCATTTCTGCCAATCGACCTTCCAGCCATCGACCTTGAAACTCGCGCCCTCCGGCTGCTCGATATGCAGCGGCTTGATGTCGGTGCGCGGGTTTTTGACTTCATGCGCGCCGTAGTTCCGCTTCTTGCGCGGGATCGGCACGATCGGATCAGCGTCTGTGAGGTCGATGACCTTGCCACCGATCAGGTCGACCACGGCCACCACGCCCTCGATCGGATGGGCGTAGCCGTTATCCTGAATGTGCTCGCGGAAAAAACTGACGGCACGGACGATGCGGGCGCCGCGCTCGTACTCGAAATCGAAGAAGCCCGAGGAGAACGGATCAACCTGGACCAGCTCTATATCCTTGTCGGTCAACCCGCGCCGGTGCATCGCAGCGCGCCAGCCTGGATCGGCCTTCACCACGGCCTCGCACTTGAAGAATTCTTCCAGCATCACCGGCGGCTGCCCATAGGGCGCCTCGCGGTTCGGAATGACCTTGCGCGCGAGGATCTCATTGCGCGCGAGATCGACGATGTGCTCGATCGCCTCGCCCGTCGTCACGTCGAGCGTCAATGCGAAGGCGCGGCGCCCTGCTCCGCCCGCGGCCAATTCCTGCTTGGTCGGCTCCTCCAGCCGCACGGTCGGGAAGCGGCAGTTCTCCGGCGAGGTCGCGGCGGCACGAACCAGCGTGCAGGTGGCCGTGATCTCTTCGGCTGTCAGAGGATCGAGCGGATGAGGTGCTGCCGCTTGAATCGGTGATTTGGCTTTGACGGTATCGAGCATGATGATGACCAGAAATCAGCGCGGGGCGAGATGCGCGGTGATGGCGCGGAAGGCGGCGAGCCAGCGGTGGTCGAGCGGAACGTCCATCGCCTTCGGCTGCGTCGCGAGCTTGACGATGACGGTGTCGGTGGCTGCGTCGATATATAGCCACTGGCCGTGGATGCCGATCCCCGCGAGATCGTTCCGCGAGGGATCGATCGTGTACCATTTGCTGCGGTAGCGGGCGCCCGGGAAGATGTCGGCGAGATCGCCGTCGGTCCACGCCTGCGGATCGCCGTTCTCGTGGATGTCGTCGATCCACCAGCCCGGCACCACCTGCCGTCCCTCGACCACGCCGCGGCAGCGGATCATTTCGCCGAAGCGCAGCAGATCGCGCGCGGTGACGGAAAGCCCGCCGGCGATGCGGCCCATGCCGTGGCTGTCGAGAGTGAGGGAGCCATCCTCCTCGGCGCCCATCGGCTGCCAGAGATAATCGGAGAGGATGCGATGGTAAGGCATGCCGCAGGCGCGCTCATAGACCCAGCCGAGCACTTCCGTGTTGGTCGAGACGTAGTGGAACACCTTGCCATGCGGCTTTCCCGTTCCGCGCAGCGTGGTGAGATAGGCGCGCTGATGCCCGGCCTCGACGCCCGGCGGCGGCACGTCCCAGCCCGAGGAGAAACGATAGCGTGCGACGTCGCCGGCCGGATCCTCGTAGTCCTCCTCGAACTTGATCGCGACCGCCATGTCGAGGACGTTGCGGACGGTACAGCTGCCATAGACCGAATTCTCCAGCTCCGGCACGTAGCGCACCACCCTCGCCTCGGGATCGAGCAGGCCGCGCTCGGCCAGCACGCCGCCGAGCGTGCCGGCGATCGACTTGCTGATGGAGCAGATCAGATGCGGCGTGGTCGCGCTCATGCCGTCGCCGTACCATTCGTGAATCAGCGTGCCCCGGTGCATCACGAGCAGCACATCGGAAAAGGTCTCGCGCAGCGTTGCCTCGATCGTGGTCGGCTTGCCGTCCGGCGCCGTGAACGCGAGTTTTGTGAGTTCGCGCGGCGAGCTCGGCATCGGCGACGGACGGGCCGAGCGGCGGACTTCCGCGGTCGGCAGCACTTCGCGGGTGTGGGTGAAGCCCCAGCGGATGGCGGGAAAGCTGCGCCAGTTGCCGCGCGTCACCTGGGCCTCGGGTGCAGGCGGGCTGCCGCGCATGATGTCCGTCGGTCGCATCTCGATCCTCCGCAAGGCCATCCCGACTGCGATGTCGGATCGGCAAGGGAGAGACTGCACACGGGCCGCATCGGGCGTTATCGAGATCCGGCAATATTTTGCTGGACAGCGGCCATGGCCGTGTCAGTCTGGCGTGGTTTTTGCTAGCTCTGGGCTACAAAATTTCGACATGCTGTCATGGGCTTAAGCGCAACTCTTCCGATTCAAGACTCGGCTGCAAACCTGTTTCAGGCGAGCAGTACCGACGTCGACGAGCATTGCTCCGCGCTCGGTCGCTGGCGGCTGAGCTACGACCAGATCAGCGCCGGCGCCTTCCGCGGCAGCTTCACGCAACTCTCTTTGCCCCGGCTCGAAGTCTTCCGTGAGATCACCAGCCAGCAGGTGCGCCAATACGGCCAGCTCGGTGCCGACAGCTTTGGCATCGGCCTGCCCTGGCACGGCGGCGGCGAGGTCAATTGCAATGGCGCCAGTGTTGCGGGCTCCCAGGTCATCGCCAGCATCGACGCCGAGATTGACATGTGTACGCCGAAGGCCTTCGAGCTGCGCGGTGTCGTCGCCAGCGTGGCGCTGATCGCGGAGCTTGCGGCCCGGCTCGATATCGAATTGCCGCGCGCGGTCTGGCACCAGTTGCGGGTGATTGAGATGGCGGAGGCGCCGGTCGCGCGGCTGCGCGCCCATCTCGCCGCCATTCACGAGACCATCACGGCCGCACCCGAACGGTTCGACGATCCGGCCGCGCGGCAGGCGCTGGAGGACGCCCTCCTCGTCGAGATCATGGACATGCTGCCGACGGGCCAGCCCAGCGATCCCGGCCGCAGCGCAGCGGCGCGCAAGCGCACCGTGGATCGCGCCCGCGAGCTGATGCATGGCAGCGGCGATCGCTCGCTGTCGCTGCTGGAGGTCTGCAAGGCGGTCGGTGCGAGCCCGCGCAAGCTCGGCTATTGCTTCCAGGAAGTCGTGGGTACGAGCCCGATGCACTATTGGCGCGCGATGCGGCTAAACCGGGTGCGCCGGGATCTGAAGCGCGCCGGCGGCGCCGAAACCTCGGTTTACGACGTCGCCGTGCAATACGGCTTCTGGCACTTCAGCCAGTTCTCACTCGACTACAAGCGCCACTTCTCCGAACTGCCCTCGGAGACGCTGCGGCGCGCGAGGCTAGCGGCCTGACCTGTATCAGCGCTGCCGTAGCCGGCGGTTGACCCGGCGTGCGAGATAATCGCCCGCGCTCTGGACCAGCTGCACCAGCGCGATCAGCACGACGACGACGGCGAGCATCATCTCCGGCATGAAACGCTGATAGCCGTAGCGGATGCCGAGATCGCCGAGCCCGCCGCCGCCGACGGCGCCGACCATGGCGGAGTAGCCGAGCAGGCTGACCACGGCGAGCGTCAGTGCCAGCAGCAGTCCCGGCAGCGCTTCGGGGATCAGCACCTTGAGCACGATCTGGATCGGCGAGGCCCCGAACGACGACGCAGTCTCGATCAGGCCGCCATCGACCTCACGAATTGCAGCTTCAACGAGGCGCGCGATGAACGGCGTCGACGCGATGACCAGCGGCACGATTGCGGCGGTCGAGCCGATCGAGGTGCCGGCAATCAGCCGGGTGAACGGGATGATCGCGACAACCAGGATGATGAAGGGCGTGGAGCGCGTCGCATTGACGACGATGCCGAGCACGCGATTGATTGCGGGAGCCGCGAACAGCTCCCTTTTTCGGCTGGTCGCAAGGAAGACGCCGAGCGGCAGGCCGAAGGCGGTGCCGAGCAGCGCCGCGATTCCGACCATATACAGGCTTTCGCCGGTCGCCTGGATGATCAAGTTGATGAGTTCAGGCGACATAGCCGAGACGCTCCGCCGAGAGTTGATATTGAGAGAGCCAGGCGAGCGTGCGCGTCACCGCGTCCTCGCCACCCGGAATACCGAGTGTCAGTGAGCCCACATGCTGGCCGCCGATCTCGTCGATGCGGGCCGACAGCAGCGCCATGTCGAGGCCGAGCTCGCGGGCGAGCCGCGCTACCACCGTGTCGCCGGCCCCTGCCCCGCGCACCTGGACGCGGATCACGGCCTGTCCGCCGGCAGTCGGCTCCGAGACGATCCGGCTTGCCAGCGAGACCGGCAGGCTGTCGCCGATGACTTCCGCGAGGAAGGACTGCGTGATCGGATGCTTGGGATGAGTGAAGATGTCGGCGACATGGCCGCTCTCGACGACATGGCCGGCGTCGAGCACCACGACTTCCTTGGCGAGCTGCCGCACCACGGACATTTCGTGGGTGATCAGTACGATGGTCACCCCGAGCTCGCGGTTGATGTTGGCGAGCAGATCGAGGATCGCGCGCGTGGTCTGCGGGTCGAGCGCCGAGGTCGCCTCGTCCGACAGCAGCACGCTCGGCCGCGTCGCCAGCGCACGGGCAATGCCGACGCGCTGCTTCTGGCCACCCGAGAGTTCGGAAGGATAGCGGTCGTGCTTGTCGGCGATGCCGACCAGCGCCAGCAAGTCGGCGACGCGGGCCTTGATGTCGGCCTTGGCCCAGCCGGCGATCTCGAGCGGCAGCGCGATGTTGTCGGCCGCCGTGCGCGACGACAGCAGGTTGAAATGCTGGAAGATCATCCCGATCGAGCGTTGCGCCAGCCGCAATTCGCGCCCTGCCAGCACCGAGATATCGCTGTCATCGACGATCACGCGGCCCGTGGTCGGCTTCTCAAGCCCGTTGATCAGCCGGACCAGGCTCGACTTGCCGGCGCCGGAGCGGCCGATGACGCCGGTGATCGAGCCGCGCGCAATCGCGAAGTCGATGTCTTGCAGCGCGTTGACGCCGGGCTTGCCGCGATAGGCCGGATAGATCTTCGAGACGCCCTCGAAACGGACCATCGCGTCAGCGTTCCGGGCGGCCGGTGAAATCGCTTCAAGCCTGTCGATCTTCTGTCCGATCGCGAGCGATTGGTGGGCGTTCATGGAGGCGGCCTTCATGCACAACGGTTCCTGTTGCCCCTGGGGCATTCGGGAACCGGGTCGCGTCGAGCGACGGAGAGTGAAATCGCGGTGAGGGCTCGGGTGGAACGCGCTGCACTGCAGCACGCACCATCACCTTTTCAGGTCTTTCTTGCAATGTCAGATATTTGCGGGGAGTTGGACGAAGTTTCCCTAATCCCACCCCGGCGAAGAAAATTCGTCTGCCGGGGGTATGAGCTTCCGGCCCCGCTCAGCTGATCTGCAACCAGGGCAGCACGATCAGCAGCAGTCCGGCGAAATAGAGCAGCCCGAACAGCAGCCCAAAGCCCCAGAACTGGCCCTTCCCGATATAGCCGCTGCCGAAATACATCGGCGCGGGTCCCGTCGCGTAAGGCGAGATCACGCCCATCAGGCCGAGCGAATACATGCAGAGCATGGCGAGCGTCGTGACCGGCAGGCCGGGGATGCCGGAGCCAACCGCGAGCACGACCGGGAGCACGGCGGCGGCATGCGAGGTGATGCTCGAAAAGAAATAGTGGATCCAGAAGAACAGCGCGACCAGAAGGATCATCGCGGTCGACGGCGACAGCCCCGCGAGCGGTTTTGCGTATTCGGTCGCGAACCATTTGATGAAGCCGATTTCGTTGAGCCCTGAGGCGAGCGTCAAGAGCGAGGTGAAATAGAAGAAGACCTCCCAGGCGCTCTTCTCGCTGACGATGTCGGCGAACTCGATCACGCCGGTCACCAGCATCAGCGAGATCACGATGAACACGACGGTGGTGGCGTTGACGAAGTTCGAGCCGATCCCGGGAACGTGGATGTCCGGGCTCGAGCCCGCGATCCAAAGGAACATCGCGAGGATGATCAGAGCCAGCATGATCCACTCGTTGCGCGACATCGGGCCCATCGTGCTGAGCTCGTTGGCCGCCCATTCGGCGATTTCCGGGCTGCGCTTCACCTCGGGACGGCAGACCACATAGCTGAGCAGCGGCACGAGGATCATCAGGAGGATGCCCAGCGGCGCAAAGCCGATGAACCACTGCGCCCAGCTCACCTCGACGCCGGCGGTCTTCTTGGCGATCGCAAGCGCGGCCGCATTGGGCGCGAGCGCGGTGAAGAACAGCGAGCTGGTAATCGCGGTTGCCGCAAACGCCGTCCACATCACATAAGTGCCGATCTTGCCGGCGGTCGGTCCGGGCTCGGAGCCGTAGATGCGCGGGATGTTGCTGATGATGGGATAGACGATGCCGCCACTGCGCGCGGTGTTGGATGGCGTCGCCGGCGCGAGCAGGAAGTCCGACATCGCCACGGCGTAGCCGAGCCCGAGTGTGTTGCGGCCGAGCTTCTGCACCAGCACCAGTGCGATGCGGCGGCCGAGCTGGCTCTTGCGATAACCGATCGAGAATACGAAGGCGCCGACGATCAGCCACACCGTGCTCTCGGCAAATCCTGCCAGCATCCAGCGCAGCGATTTGCCGGGATCGGGATCGATATAGCCGGCGACGCCCGCGACCGTCAGTCCGATGAACCCGACCGCGCCGACCGGCATCGATTCCAGGATGAGTCCGGTGATGACGGCCGCGAACACGGCAAAATAGTGCCACTGATTGGCATTGAGGCCGGTCGGCACCGGCCACAGATAGATGGCCAGCCACACCACGAGCGGCGCGATCAGCTTCCAGCTAAACCCTTTTGCCTGAGGCGTCTGCGAGCTAGCGGCCATCGGCCCTCCCCCCTCGATTGTCGTCGCATTGTACCGCCCGTTGGCCGAGCCGTTTTTGTCCTAGCGCGGCGTATACGGACTGTCCGCGGCGCGATCAATGGCCTGGCTTCACGTTCTACCGCCCCTTGAAGCGCGGCTTGCGACGGGTCAGGAACGCCTCGACGCCCTCCTTGTGGTCTTCGGTGAGACTCGCCAGCGCGAACTGGTCGACGTCCATATGGCTAGCGAGATCGTCCAGCGCATGCGCGAGCCGGTTGACGGTCAGCTTGGTCATGGCGACCGAGAGCGGCGGCTGCACGGCGACCTTCCGGGCAAGCTCCATGGCGGCATCGAACGCATGGCCGGGATCGGTCACCTGTTCCACCAGGCCCCATTCATAGGCCTCATCAGCGCTGATGCGCTGGTCGGCCAGGATCACCGCCTGCTTGGTGCGGGCCGGCCCGATCAGATGCAGCATGCGCGGGATGCTCTGCCAGCTCATGTTCATGCCGAGCCCGATCTCGGGCACGCGCAGATGCGCATTGCGCCCCATCACGCGGAAGTCGAGCGCCACGGCCAGCGCGACGCCGCCGCCGACGCAAAAACCCTCAATGGCCGCGATCGTGATCTGCTCCATCTCCTGCCAGGCATGGGTCAGACGCGGCCCGAGCTTGAGATGCCGCCGCAGCGTGCCGAGATCCATGTCCTTGCGCGAGCGCCCTTCGGCGTCTTTCAAGTCGAAGCCGGCGCTGAAGGCGCTGGTGCTGCCCGTCAGAACCACAACGGACGTTGCGGCATCATCCTCGAAGCTGCGCGCGGCCGCGGTGAGCTGGCGCAGCGCCTCCGGCGAGAGCGCGTTGATGCCGTCGCCGCGGTCGAACCGCACCACCGCAATCCGCCCCTCCGGTCCGAGCCCCTTCTCGATCTTCACGAAGTCCGTCACCAATGTCTCCCTATCCGCTTCGCTGCGAGGCTAGCCTACATCTGGCCTCACGAATATGGGACCCGGTTGCGCCCCAGCGCATACTCGACAGGCAGGGACCATTGCGCCTATCTTTGCGCCATGAGCCACGATCACGACCATCATCACGACCATTCCGAGTTGTCGGAGACCGAGCTGCGCGTGCGCGCACTCGAGACGATCCTGACCGAAAAAGGCTATGTCGAGCCGGCCGCGCTCGACGCCATCATCCAGGCCTATGAGACCAGGATCGGACCCCACAACGGCGCGCGCGTCGTCGCCAAGGCCTGGACCGATCCGGCGTTCAAAAAGGCGCTGCTGGAGGACGGCTCGAAGGCCATCGGCACGCTCGGCCATGTCAGCCGCGTCGGCGACCATCTCGTCGTGGTCGAGAACACGTCGCAGCGGCACAACATGGTCGTGTGCACGCTGTGCTCCTGCTACCCCTGGGAAATGCTGGGGCTGCCGCCGGTCTGGTACAAGGCAGCGCCCTATCGTTCGCGCGCGGTGAAGGACCCGCGCGGCGTGCTCGCCGATTTCGACGTCGCGCTGCCGAAGGACATGGAAATCCGAGTTTGGGATTCCACCGCCGAGACCCGCTTCCTGGTGCTGCCGATGCGCCCCGCGGGCACCGAAGGCTGGAGCGAGGAACAGCTCGCCGAGCTCGTCACGCGCGATTCCATGATCGGCACCGGCTTTCCCAAAACGCCTGGAGCGCCGTCATGAATGGCGTCCACGACATGGGCGGCATGGACGGTTTTGGCAAGGTCGAGGCCGAGCCGAACGAGCCGATGTTTCACGAGGAGTGGGAATCGCGTGTTCTCGCCATGGTGCGCGCGATGGGCGCGGCGGGCGCCTTCAACATCGACACCTCGCGCTTCTATCGCGAGACGCTGCCGCCGCACGTCTATCTTTCGAGCTCCTACTACAAGAAATGGTTTCTCGGGCTCGAGGAGATGCTGGTCGAGAAGGGCTATCTCACCCGCGATGAGGTCGCCGCCGGGCACGCGATGCAGCCTGCAAAGGCGCTCAAGCACGGCAAGTTCGACCTCGCCAATGTCGAGCGCGTCATGGTGCGCGGCAAGTTCGGCCGCCCTGCTCCAACCCCGGCAAAATTCAACATCGGCGATCGCGTCCGCGCCAGGAACATTCATCCGGCCACGCACACACGGCTGCCGCGTTATGTGCGCGGCCATGTCGGCGTCGTCGAGCTGAACCATGGCTGCCACGTGTTTCCGGATTCGGCGGCGATGGAGCTCGGCGAAAATCCGCAATGGCTTTACACGGTCGTCTTCGAGGGCCGCGACCTCTGGGGCGCGGACGGTGATCCGACCTTGAAGGTGTCGATCGACGCCTTCGAACCCTATCTGGACCCGGCGTGATGAGCAGCCCGGCTGCGGCCGCCGCGACGGCGGCCATTCCGAGCATTCCGCGCGATGACGACGGCCCGGTGTTCCGCGCGCCCTGGGAAGCGCATGCGTTTGCGATGGCGCTGACGCTGCACGAGCGCGGCGTGTTCACCTGGCCGGAATGGGCCGCAGCCTTGGCCTCCGAGATCAAGCGCGCGCAGGCCGCCGGTGACCCCGACACGGGCGAGACTTACTACATGCATTGGCTCGCCACGCTGGAGGGACTCGTCGCGCGCAAAGGCGTCGCATCGATGGAGACGCTGCACCGCTACCGCGACGCCTGGGATCACGCCGCCGACCGCACGCCGCACGGCAAGCCGATCGAGCTGCGGGAAGAAGATTTTCGGTAGTTCGGTAGGAGGCACGCTCGTGCCAAGCCCTCCGCTGTCATTCCCCGCGAAAGCGGGGAATCCAGTACGCCGCGGCCTCTCGACTCAAGCACGGTCTCTGGGATACTGGATCACCCGCTTTCGCGGGTGATGACACCGAATATCTGGCCTCAGCGTCCCGCCGCAAACTCCCGCCATCCCTTCGCCCGCAAACTGCACGCCGGGCACTCGCCGCATCCGTATCCCCACTCATGCTGCGCGCCGCGTTCGCCGAGATAGCAGGTGTGCGAATGCTCGCGGATGAGATCGACCAGTCCTGCGCCGCCGAGGTCGTGGGCGAGCTGCCACGTCGCCGCCTTGTCGATCCACATCAGCGGCGTATGCAGCTCGAATTGCCTGGCCATGCCGAGCGAGAGCGCGGCCTGCATGGCGCGGATGGTGTCGTCGCGGCAATCGGGATAGCCGGAATAATCGGTCTCGCACATGCCGCCGACGATGTGGGTGATGCCGCGCCGGTAGGCCAGCGCCGCGGCGAAGGTCAGGAACACCAGATTGCGGCCGGGCACGAACGTGTTCGGCAGGCCGTCGGCGCCCATCGCGATGGCGACGTCGCGCGTCAGCGCTGTCTCGGACACGGCCGCCAACGTCGGGATCGACAGCGTGTGGCTCTCGCCGAGCCTTGCGGCCCAGTCTGCGCGCAGGCCCTTGATGCCGTCGAACAGCCGGTCGCGGCAGGCAAGCTCGATGGCATGGCGCTGGCCATACTCGAAACCCAGCGTCTCCACGCGCGCAAAGCGGCTCAGCGCCCAGGCGAGGCAGGTGGTGGAGTCCTGCCCGCCGGAAAACAGCACCAGCGCGGTTTGTGATGAAAATGCGTCACTCATGGCCCGCGCTTTAGCACCTCGCCAATCTGCCGCCAATCGGTGGAAATCGGCCTGTTCCGCCGCGCCGCGCTGGGAACGGCGGGCTGGTTTTGGCATAAGGCTTTGGAGCCAGGAGACTGCCGCGCAATGACCCCTTCCCGTGACATTTCCCGCCTGATCGAGATCATGGCGGCGCTGCGCACGCCGGTGACCGGCTGCCCCTGGGACCTCGAGCAGGATTTTGCGACGATCGCGCCCTACACGATCGAGGAAGCCTATGAGGTGGTCGAGGCGATCAGCCGCGGCGATCTCGACGATCTCAGAGAGGAGCTCGGCGACCTCCTGCTCCAGGTCGTGTTCCACGCCCAGATGGCTTCAGAACAGAATGCCTTTGGCTTTGGCGACGTCGTCGAGGCCATCACCCGCAAGATGATCCGGCGTCACCCCCACGTCTTCGCCGACAAGGACGGCAACCTCGCCGCCTCCCACGTCAAGGAGGTCTGGGACCGCATCAAGGCCGAGGAGAAAGCCGAACGTGCGGCGCGCAGACCGCCGGAGGAAACGCCGACGCACAAGTCGTTGCTCTCGGGCGTCAAGGCCGGCCAGCCCGCGCTGACGCGCGCGATGGAGCTCCAGCGCAAGGCCTCCACCGTCGGCTTCGACTGGAACGACCCGCGCGCGGTGCTGGCGAAAATCCGCGAAGAAGCCGACGAGATCGAGGCGGCGCTCGACCGCAACGACAGCGAGGGGCTGGCGGAAGAGACTGGCGACTTGATGTTCGCGCTCGTCAACCTCGCCCGCCACGTCGATGCCGATCCGGAGGCCGCGCTACGCGCGACGAATGCAAAGTTCGAGCGGCGCTTCGCCTTCATCGAGCGCGCGCTCGAGGCGCAGGGGCGGACGCTGGAGCAGGCGTCGCTGGCGGAGATGGACGCGCTGTGGAACGCGGCGAAGAGTGAGGCGAAACCGCTATCAGAGACTCGCTCGCAGGCCCGTCGCTAGCGTTGCGGCATTCTCCATAGGCGTACCCGCAAGGATCGACGCGGTCGCGAAGGAGATATAGGTCAGCATCTTTTCCCGAATGCAGCGAGGCGGTCATGGCGGATCGCAGTCAAGCCATGAAACCGTCACGACAAGCAGTCTAAAGTTGAGCAACGGAGCCCGCGCAGCCGAAACCCCACGTCAGGTGAGTGCGATGCCGCTAAAGCACTATTCGGTCCTCAAGGGACGCCCGATCGCGATGCGTTTCGGCACCGGCCAGTCGCCACACTATCAAGTCCATGTCGTGGCCGACAACGCGGATTTCCGCATCGCCGTGAATGTGCAGTCAGGCGACGGAAGCGAAGTCGAGTTCCTGGTGCGATCGCACTTCGTCCATCCGATCACCGACCATCTCGCGGTGCTGCCGGAGGGCCTGCACCCGCAGCCGCCGAAGCCGGCCAGCATCGCGCTGGACTTCATTCGCGGCAATCTGATGCAGCCGCAGGAGATGATCCCTCTGCCGCTGTCCGTGCCCGGACCGGACAATGACCTCAACGAGAAGCTCGACCAGTTCGTCCAGCGCGCGCTCTCGAACGAAAGCGCGATGGTGTACGCATTCGGTGAGACATGGGGGCCGGAAACCAAGGCGGACAATTATTTCGGCTTCCGGCCGGGTCGCGGCATCCACGACATCCATATGAATCAGGGAAATCCGATCGGAAGGTTCTCGGGCGACAACGGGCCGTGGCAAGACGGCGGGCTGGTGTTCGAATTCCCGGATCAGAAGCTATGGACGGCGGTCTTCCTCAAATTCCAGACGCAGGCCTGGCACACCGACGACAAGACCGGTGACCCCATCGATCTCGGCACGCCGACACAGCCGCCAGATCCGACCGCTCCTCCGACCGGGCAAATGCCTGACGGACTCGTGCGCATCATTGCTGCACTCGTCAACGCCGTGAAGACGCCCGAGCGGGAAGTCGTCACGCTGCTTAATACGGCCGATCGCGACATCGATCTCACCGGCTGGATGCTGGCCGACAAGCAGAAGAACAAGATGGCCCTGTCAGGGAAGATCGCAGCCGGGGGCACGCTCGCCGTCGTCGTGCAGAAGCCGATGGAATTGTCGAACCAGGGCGGCATCATTTCGTTGCTGGATGAGCGTGGGATCAAGGTCCACGGCGTCGCCTATACCAAGGCGCAGGCGAAAACTCCGGGCCTGACCATTCCATTCTAGCGTTACGCGTCTGAACCCAGAAACGCGGATATGGCCGATATCGCACGCAAGCCTGTCGGGCGCACCGCGCCCTTCGGATCACGCCACGCGCGGCACGGCATCGAACCGGTTCACCACGATATCCCGCTTGGTCTCGTCCACCCGTACGGTCATGTCGAAGCGGCCGTCGTGCAGCTCCTTCACCAGCACCTCGGAATTCCTGTGCAGCCAGCTGATGCCGGCGCCGTCGGCGGCGTCGATGGAGAGATCGAGCGTGGTGCGCTTTGCGGCGAGCCGTTCCTCGATCGCGGCGAGCAGCGCGTCGACGCCCTCGCCTGACACGGCTGAGACCAGCATCGCCGGATGATCTTCCGGTCTGCGCGCTGCGATATTCAGAAGCTCTTCGCGTTGCTCGGTGTCGTAACGGTCGATCTTGTTCCAGACCTCGATGATGCGGCCGCTATCGTCAGGATTGATGCCGAGCTGGCGCAGCACGGCGTCGACGTCGCTCTGCTGGGCCTCGGCATCCTCGTGCGAGATGTCGCGCACATGCAGGATGACGTCGGCCTCCAGCACCTCTTCCAGCGTGGCACGGAAAGCGGCGACGAGCTGGGTCGGCAGGTTGGAGATGAAGCCGACGGTGTCGGACAGCATCGCCTTGCCGCCATGCGGCAAAGTGAGCGCGCGTAGCGTCGGATCGAGTGTGGCGAACAGCATGTCGGCGGCCTGAACGTCGGCGCGGGTCAGGCGGTTGAACAGTGTCGACTTGCCGGCATTGGTGTAGCCGACCAGCGCAACCACGCGATACGGCACGCGCTGGCGGCCGGCACGATGCAGCCGCCGCGTCGCCTGCACCTTCTTCAGCTCGCCCTCGAGTTTCGAGATGCGCTCCTGGATCAGGCGGCGGTCGGCCTCGATCTGGGTCTCGCCGGGACCGCCCATGAAACCGAAACCGCCGCGCTGGCGTTCCAGATGGGTCCAGGAGCGAACGAGGCGCGAGCGCTGGTAGTTGAGATGCGCAAGCTCGACCTGGAGCGAGCCTTCCTTGGTCTTGGCGCGGCGGCCGAAGATTTCCAGGATGAGCCCGGTGCGGTCGAGCACCTTGGCGTGCAACTCCTTCTCGAGATTGCGCTGCTGGATCGGCGCCAGCGCGCAATCCATCACCACGAGCTCGACGTCGAGGCTCTTGGCCAGCGCGGCGATCTCCTCGACCTTGCCCTTGCCGATATAGGTCGCGGGGCGGATCTGGCTGATCGGCGCGATGATGGCATCGGCAATGACGAGGTCGATCGCGCGCGCGAGGCCGGCGGCCTCATCGAGCCGGGCCTCCGCGTCACGCTGAACATGGCTTTCCGATTGCGCATCGGCACCGCCCGCGCGCACACGCAAGTAGGGGCCGATGACAAGCACCCGCCCCGTCTGCTTCGCCCCTGCCGACCGCGGACGGTCGGCCTCCCCGTCGAAATTCCGGGGTTCCAATCAGGTCACTCTCAAGCCGGCTGATCCTCGCCGCCTTCGAACAACTGGATCGGAGCGCCCGGCATGATGGTCGAGATCGCATGCTTGTAGACAAGCTGCGAGTGACCGTCGCGCCGAAGCAGCAAACAGAAATTGTCGAACCAGGTCACGATGCCCTGGAGCTTCACTCCGTTGACCAGAAAGATCGTCAGTGGCGTCTTGGTTTTGCGAACGTGATTGAGGAAGGTGTCCTGTAGGTTTTGTGCGCGGTCTGCCGCCATTGTTTTTTTCTCGCTTTGAGTTTCTTTTTATTGCGCCGGTTGCGGCCCTCTTTGTGACATTCGGGGCCTCTTCCGGTTGCTATTCCTCATGAGATCCCCCTCGGAGGAACAGCGGTTCAATTAGAGGACAGGACGGGTTATTAGGCAAGCCGCTTCACGCGGCAGGCCACGCCCAATTGCCCCGAAAAACTACGGAAATCGATGATTTTCCTCGCGAATCCCTGAGGTGCGGCCGCGACGTCGCGGTGTCAGCCGACACCGAGCGCCTTCAGCTTCCGGTGCAACGCCGAACGTTCCATGCCAACAAACTCAGCCGTGCGAGAAATATTTCCTGAAAAACGGCTGATCTGTGCAATCAAATAGTCGCGCTCGAACACTTCGCGCGCTTCGCGCAGCGGCAGCCCCATGATGTGCTCGCCATTGTTGCTGGTCGGCATCGCCGGCACCATCGAGCCGACGTCCTGCGGCAGCATGTCGGCGGTGATGATTACCTCCGGTCCACCCGCGGCCAGAATCATGACTCTCTCAACGTTATTGCGGAGCTGGCGCACATTGCCGGGCCAGACATGCGATTGCAGCACCGCCATCGCGTCCTGCCCGATCTGCCGCTTGGGCAGGCCGCTACCGGCCGAGATCTGATCCATGAAATAGTCGATCAATTCCGGAATGTCCTCGCGCCGCTCCGAGAGCGCGGGCACGCGGATCGGCACCACCGAGAGCCGATGATAGAGGTCTTCGCGGAAATGGCCGGCCGCGATCTCCTCCTCGAGATTTCGCGCGGTGGAGGAGATGATGCGGACGTCGACCTGCACCTTGGCGGTGCCGCCGACGCGCTGGAATGACTGCTCGACCAGCACGCGCAAAATCTTGTTCTGGGTCTCGCGCGGCATGTCCGCGATCTCGTCGATGAACAGCGTGCCGCCATGGGCTTCCTCGAGCGCGCCGGGCTTGCGCGCCTGCTCGCCGTTGGATTGCTCGACACCGAACATCTCGTGCTCCATGCGCTCCGGCGTGATCGCGGCGGCGTTGATCACGACGAACGGACCGTCGGCACGGCCCGAGGCCGTATGCAGCGTGCGCGCGGTCAGCTCCTTGCCGGCGCCGGCCGGGCCGACGATCAGGATGCGGCTGTTGGCCTTGGCCGCGCGGTCGATGGTCTGGCGCAGCTGGTTCATGCTCGGCGAGCGGCCGACGAGCGAGCTTGCGCTCGGCGCGAGCTGCTTCAGCTCCTTGACCTCGCGCTTGAGCCGCGAGTTCTCGAGCGCTCTGTTCGCGACCAGGATCAGCCGGTCGGCCTTGAACGGCTTCTCGATGAAGTCGTAGGCGCCGCGCTTGATCGCGGCGACCGCGGTCTCGATGTTGCCGTGGCCGGAGATCATCACGACCGGCAGATCGGCATTGTCCTTCTTGACCTGCTCCAGCAGCTGCAAGCCGTCGAGCTTGGAGCCCTGGAGCCAGATGTCGAGAAACACCAGATGCGGCCTGCGATTGGCGATCTCGGCGAGCGCCGTATCGCTGTCGCGGGCGGTCCGGGTCACGAAGCCCTCGTCTTCGAGAATGCCCGCAACGAGATCGCGAATATCGGCCTCATCATCGACAATCAGAATTTCACTTGCCATGGTTCGCGCCTGTCTTGTCAGATGCCTGTTGAGGCTTCGATCTTCGTTGAATCATTGGTCTTTTCAGCCGGCTCTTTGGTTTCGGCGGCCGGCTGCTTTGTTTCGGGCGGCGTTGCGATGCCCGTGACCGCGTTTGCGGCCGACGATGCCTGCATGGTCCCCTCGCTCTTCGCGGGGGCACCGGAGATCGCAAAACGCATCCGCATCCACGCGCCGCGCTGGCCCTCGCGGAAATCGGAAGCGTCCTTCAGCTCGATACGCCCGCCATGGTCTTCGAGCACGCGGCCGACGATCGCCAGGCCAAGGCCGGTGCCCTTGGCCCGTGTCGTCACATAAGGCTCGAGGAGCCGCGAGCGCGCGACCTTGGGCAGGCCGATGCCGTTGTCGATGACGTCGACCAGGACGTCCTCGCCCTCGCGCGAGACCACGACGTCGATGCGGCCCTTGCCGTAATCCTTGCCGAGCTCCTCCGGCGGGACCTGCTCGATCGCCTCGGTCGCGTTCTTGACGATGTTGGTGACCGCCTGCGAGATCAGCCGCCGGTCGAACTGGGCGCGCAGCGGATCTTCCTTGAATTCGGCCTCGATATCGATCTCGGGATGGGCGACCTTCATCAGGAACACCGCCTGCCGAACGGTGTCGGCGACGTCCTCGCCCTCCATCACCGGCTTGGGCATCCGCGCGAAACGCGAGAACTCGTCGACCATGCGGCGGATATCGTCGACCTGGCGCACGATGGTGTCGGTGCACTGCTCGAAGATCTGCTTGTCCTTGGTCTCGGTGATGTCCTTGCCGAACTTGCGGCGGATGCGCTCGGCCGAGAGCTGGATCGGCGTCAGCGGATTCTTGATTTCATGCGCGATGCGGCGCGCGACGTCGCCCCAGGCCGAGGTGCGCTGCGCCGAGACCAGCTCGGTGATGTCGTCGAGCGTGATGATGTAGCTGTCGTGCGGCTGGCTGGTCTTCTCGGCGCTGACGCGGACCGACAGGTTGCGCTCGGTGCCGTCGCGCGTGATCGTGATCTGGCCCTGCACCAGGCGCTGGGTCCCTTCCCGCGCCGTCTTCATCATCTCCTCGAGCTCGGGCAGCACGTCGGAGAGCGGATGGCCGAGCGTCTCGGCTTCGGAGTGCCCGATCAGCTTCTCGGCGGAGCGGTTGAGGATGCCGACGCTGCCCGAATTGTCGACGCCGATGATGCCGGCGCTTGCGGACGAGAGCACGGCCTCGATGAAGCGGCGGCGGCTGTCGATGAGATCGCTGGCGTTGACGAGCTCGTCGCGCTGGCTGCGCAATTCCTGCGTCATCTTGTTGAAGGTCTCACCCAGCTGGGCGAGGTCGCCTTCCGACTGATGCACGGGCACCTTCACATGGAGGTCGCCGGTCGAGACCGTGTGGGCGGCGTTCATCAGCCGCCGGATCGGGGCCACCAGCGAGTTGGCGAAGTTGAGGCCGATCAGCACCGAGGCCATCAGGATGGTCAGCGCGATCACTGCGAACATCAGCGCGAAGGCGACCTGGATCCCGAGCCGGCGCGACTCGATCTGGGCGTATTCGGCGACGCTGACCTCGGTCTGCTTGAGCTGTTGAACAACATTCGGATCAAGAGGCCGCGCGACATAGAGGAAGGTGTCGCTGAAGGCGCGCAGGCGGATCACCGCGGCGACGAAGCTCGCATCCGGCAGCACCGCGATCTCGGGCTCGGATTCGTTGACGTTGCTGAGGAAGTCCGGCGCCGGGGGCGAATAGGCGAGCCGCATGCCGGTGTCGGCCGACTCCAGGATATTGGTGTTCTTGTCGATGATCATCGCGCCCGGCAGGTTGCGGGAGCCGGCGCTGGCGGTCAGCAGCTCGCGGAACGAGCGGCGGTCCTGGTCGTAGAGCGGCCGGGCGTGGGCGATGTCGTTGGCCATGCCGAGAATGTCGCCGCGGATCAGCTGCGCGTGGTCCTGCATGTAGGCCCGCGCGATCGTCAGCGAATTCTGGATCACCTCCTTGGTCGGGCCGGAGAACAGCCGGTCGAGGCCGCGCTCGATGGTGACGTTGGCGACGACGGCGACCAGCACCGCCGGCAGCACCGCCACGATCGAGAACAGGCTGACGATCTGGACATGGAGGCGCGCCGCCGCCCGGCCCCGCCGACGTGCCAGGATCAGCTGCCAGAGCTCGCGGACGATGATGCCGACCAGCAGCAGGATCGTGGCCGCATTGATCAGATAGAACGAGCGGACCACCTCCGGCGTCGGCTCGATCCTCGTGAGACCGGTCAGGACCAGGAAGGTCAGGAGGGCCGAGAGCAGCGCCATCGCCACGGCAAGGGGCGCCAGCCAGCGCCGCACCGACCAACGCCGGGGCTCTTCCGCTGGGGCCGTGTCGAAGTGTGCGGCCGAGGTATCTGCGCTGATCATTCCGGCAATGGTGCTGAAAACGGGGTCCGCGGCGGGCGGATACTGATGTATTCGTACCACATTGTTGCCGAATTGCGACAATTCCGCGGCGCCCTGGCCGCGACGGACCGGCGCATCCACAGGCCGCTGTTCTGGCAAACCTCCCTTGCGGGAACGGCTTCCCGCCCCTGCGGCTTGACCGCCATGGACAGGTTCTTTCTCGCGATGATGGTATCGGCCGTGCTGCTGCTGATCGTAGCCGCCGACCTCTTGGTCAACGGTCTCGGGGTGCAGCAGCCGCTGGCGAATGTCGCCAGCGCCCAGCCGGTCTCGGGGCGGCTGATCAGATGAGCACGACGCAGCGCCCTGCGGTCGAATAACAAGGTTCCAACGGAACGTTTCGGCCTGATTCGGACTTTTGCTCACCGCGCCAGCCACAACGGCCAGCGCGATCCGGACAGGCTCAGCTCCGCTTTGGTAGGGGGAGCTGAGCCACCGTCCGTTCGGGAAGACTAGCCCCCGCTCCGATACACCTGGATATCGAGGTCCCGGATCTTCTTCCGCAGCGTGTTGCGGTTGAGACCGAGCAAATCGGCTGCGCGGATCTGGTTGCCGCGGGTGGCGGCGAGCGCGGCCGTGAGCAGCGGCACCTCGATCTCCTTGAGGATGCGGTGATAGAGGCCCGGCGGCGGCACGCCGTTCGGGAAGCCCTGGAAGTGCGAGGACAGATAGGCCTCCACGGCGCCGCCGAGATTGTCGACGCCCTGCTGGACCGCGGCACCGGGGCTGACCGTGGGGGGCGCCAGCTCGCCGTCGATGACGGATCCGGTGATCACGTCCTGCGGGTAGAGCGCGGCGAGGCGCCGGGCGAGGTTCTCGAGCTCGCGCACGTTGCCGGGCCAGCGGTGCTGCTTCATCCGCTCCAGCGCCAGCGCATCGAGCTTCTTGGGCGGCAGGCCGTCCTTCTCGGCCAGCGTGAAGAAGTGCCGCACGAGGTCCGGCAGGTCTTCGATGCGCTCGCGCAAGGGGGGCAGCCGCAGCGGCACGACGTTGAGGCGGAAGAACAAATCCTCGCGGAACAAGCCCTGCTGGATCAGGACGCGCAGGTCCTTGTTGGACGCCGCGACGATCCGCACGTCGGTCTTGATCGGGGTGCGGCCGCCGACGGTGGTGTATTCGCCCTGCTGGAGCACGCGCAGCAGGCGGGTCTGCGCCTCCATCGGCATGTCGCCGATCTCGTCCAGGAACAGCGTGCCGCCCTCGGCCTGCTCGAACCGGCCCGAGGCGCGGGTGTTGGCGCCGGTGAAGGCGCCGCGCTCGTGGCCGAACAGTTCGGACTCGATGAGGTCACGCGGGATCGCCGCCATGTTGACCGCGACGAACGGGCCGTTGCGGCGCTTGCCGTAATCGTGCAGCGCGCGCGCCACCAGCTCCTTGCCTGTGCCGGACTCGCCCGTGATCATCACGGTGAGGTCGGTCTGCATCAGGCGCGCCAGCACGCGGTAGATTTCTTGCATCGCCGGCGAGCGGCCGACCAGCGGGATCGCCTCCATCTCGGCGTCTTCGTCCGGCGTCGAGACCCGTTCCTTCGGCTCGGCCAGCGCGCGGCCGACGATGGCGATCAGCTCCTTCAGGTCGAAGGGCTTTGGCAGATATTCGTACGCCCCGCGCTCGGACGCGCGGATCGCGGTCATGAACGTGTTCTGCGCGCTCATGACGATGACGGGCAGATTGGGCCGCATCTTCTTGATCCGCGGCAGCAGGTCGAAGGCGTTCTCGTCGGGCATCACCACGTCGGTGATGACGAGATCGCCCTCCCCCTGGCTGACCCAGCGCCACAGCGTTGCGGCATTGCCGGTGAGCCTGACCTCATAGCCGGCGCGGGACAGTGCCTGATTGAGAACTGTGCGAATGGCGGTGTCGTCATCCGCAACGAGAATGCTACCTGCGGGCATCGTTAATCCTCATTTCGCCCCCTGTGACGCAGACGACGACTTCCCGGCAGAGCCGTCGCGGCTGCTTTGATCGGCATGTTTGACCGATGTGGAATACATCGGCATCAGCACGCGGAAGGTGGTCTTGCGCGGCTGAGACTCGCATTCGATGATGCCCCCGTGATCTCCGATGATCTTTGCGACGAGCGCCAGGCCAAGACCCGAGCCGGTCTGCTTGGTGGTCACGAAGGGATCGAACAGGTTGGGCAGAAGATCGTCCGGCACGCCTGGTCCGTTGTCCTTCACGCAGAACTCGAGCGGCAGGGATACACGGGATTTTTGACCGGGGACTGACAGGCGCACGCCGGGACGGAACGCAGTGGTGAGCTGGATCTCGGCGTCGGGGACGTCGATCAGCGCTTCGGCGGCGTTCTTCACGAGGTTGAGGAACACCTGGATGAGCTGATCCTGGTTCGCCAGGACCGGCGGCAGCGAGGGATCATAATCCTCGATGAAGCGGATGTTGCGGGCAAAGCCCGACTGCGCCAGTCGCTTCACGTGATCGAGCACGGAATGGATGTTGACGGGACCGCGCACCACGGGGCGCTCGTCGCCGAACACCTCCATGCGGTCGACCAGCGTCACGATGCGGTCGGCCTCGTCGCAGATCAGCCGCGTCAGCATGCGGTCCTCGGACGAGGCCTGCTGCTCCAGCAGCTGCGCCGCGCCGCGGATGCCGGAGAGCGGATTCTTGATCTCATGCGCCAGCATGGCGGCCAGCGCGATCACCGAGCGCGCGGCGCTGCGATGGGTGAGCTGGCGGTCCATCTTGTCGGCGATGGAGCGCTCCTGGAGCATCACCACGATATGGCCGGGCCGCTCCGTCAGCGGAGCGACATGCAGATCGACCTGGCGGTCGCCCCCCATGCGTGGCGTGCCCAGATCGACCTTGTATTCGTTGACCGGCGAGTTGGACGAGCGAACCTGGTCGATCAGCGCCAGCAACGGGCTGCCGAACGGCACCAGCTCTTTCAGCGACTGCCGTTTCAGGAACTGCGTCGAGATGTCGAAGAAGGCTTCGGTCGCGATGTTGGCGGCGACGATCTTGCCGTCCGGCCCGATCATGAGCACGGGATTGGGCAGCGCATCCAGGATCGCATCGCTCTCGGACGGAAGCGGCCGGCGATGGTCAGCGGCTAAGCTCATGCAGCAGCGCTCCATGCGAAGTCGTCGAAGGCATCTTGCAGGGACTGGTGGACGAGGCGCGGATCCTCGGAGGTGAGGATCTTCTGACGCCAGGCTTTGAGCTTCTCGGCCGGCGCACGGCTCACATCGGCCGCAACGTCGAGCGCCCAGCCGAGATGTTTTCGCGCGTGCCGGAGGCCGATGCGCAGGCCGTAGAGCGCGCAGACGCCCTCATAGAGCGTGCGGACATAATGCAGCTGCGTCTCGAGCGACGGCGCGGCTTCGATCGCCCCGCCCTTCAGGCGGCGGCCGATCTCGCCGGGCAACCAGGGCTGCCCCTGCGCGCCGCGGCCGATCATCACGGCATCGGCGCCGGAGGCCTCCAAAGCCGCGAGCGCCTTCTCGTAAGTGGTGATGTCGCCGTTGACGACGAGCGGAATGGAGATCGCTTCGCGCACCGCGCGGATCGCATCCCAATCGGCCTCGCCCTTGTAGAACTGGCAGCGGGTGCGGCCGTGCACGGTGACGAGCTTGATGCCGGCGGCTTCCGCACGCCGCGCCAATTCCGGCGCATTGCGGGTGTGATCGTCCCAGCCGAGCCGCATCTTCAGCGTCACCGGCACCTTCACCGCCGCGATCGTCGCATCGATCAGGCTGACGGCATGGTCGAGATCGCGCATCAGGGCGGAGCCGGACTGGCCGCCGGTGACGTGCCGGGCCGGACAGCCCATGTTGATGTCGATGATGTCGGCGCCTCCGGCTTCCGCGATCCGGGCCCCTTCGGCCATCCAATGCGCCTCGCAGCCGGCGAGCTGGACCACATGAGGCCCGATCCCGGTCGGTTCGCAGCGCAACCGAGACATCTTGTGGCCGTTCGCGAGCTCATCGCTGGCGGTCATTTCGGACACGACCAGACCGGCCCCGAGCTCGGCGGCGAGCCGGCGGACGGGCGAGTCGGTGACCCCCGACATCGGCGCCAGGAAGACCGGGGTGGCGACCTCGATATCGCCAATTTTCAACGGCTTAGAGCCTGATACTGCCGAGCCGGTCACAGGGGTCTCGTTGCGTAGGCAGGGCCTCATCGCGCCTGCCATGACCTATCTTGCGCACAATTCTTGTGCAGCCAAGCGTCATGCCTACAGTTTAGACAGTTCTGCAAATCTTTCAAGTGCAGTGCAGCAAAATGCTGTTTCCCACAATCCGGGGAAACCCCCTTTTTTTGCGGGCCTGCCGTGCTAGAGGCATGCGGCAATCACCCCACTCCCCGACTCTCTTCATCACCAACTGAGTATTTGAGTCCTATGGCGAAATCACAGCGCACCGCAGTCGTTCTCGTCGCGGCCGGACGCGGCCTGCGGGCTGGCGCCGGTGGTCCCAAGCAATATCGCGAGATCGGCGGCGTCCCCGTGATCTACCGCGCCATGGAAGCCTTCAGCCGCCACCCCGACGTGTTTGCCGTGCAGCCGGTGGTGAACCCCGACGACAGCGCCATGTTCGCGGCGGCGGTCGCAGGACTGAGCCATGAGCCGCCGACCAATGGCGGCGCGACGCGGCAGGCCTCCGTGCTCGCAGGGCTCGAAGCACTCGCCAAGCATAAGCCCGATATCGTTCTTATCCACGACGCCGCGCGCCCCTTCGTCTCGGCAGGCGTGATCTCGCGCGCAATCGAGGCGGCCAGCCGCACCGGCGCCGCGCTCCCCGTCGTTCCCGTCACCGACACCATCAAGGTCACCGGCGAGAGCGGCAATGTCGAGGACACGCCGGACCGCTCAGCCTTGCGAATCGCGCAGACGCCGCAATCCTTTCGTTTCGACGTCATCCTCGAGGCGCATCGTCGCGCGGCGAAGGACGGGCGCAGCGATTTCACCGACGATGCCGCGATTGCCGAATGGGCGGGATTGACGGTCGCAACCTTTGAAGGCGATGTTGCCAATATGAAGCTCACCACTCCCGAGGATTTCGTGCGCGAGGAAGCGCGCCTGGCCAGCCTGCTCGGCGACATCAGGACCGGCACCGGCTATGACGTGCACGCCTTCGGCGAAGGCGACCACGTGATGATCTGTGGCGTGCGGGTGCCGCACACCAAAGGCTTCCTCGCTCATTCCGACGGCGATGTCGGCCTGCATGCGCTGGTCGACGCCATCCTCGGCGCACTCGCCGACGGTGATATCGGCTCGCACTTTCCGCCGAGCGATGCGAAATGGAAGGGGGCTTCCTCCGACCAGTTCCTGAAATACGCCATCGAGCGCGTTGCGGAGCGCGGCGGCCGCGTCGCCAACCTCGAGGTGACCATGATCTGCGAGCGGCCGAAGATCGGCCCCTTGCGCGACACCATGCGCGCCCGCATCGCCGAGATCTCCCGGGTCGACATCTCCCGCGTCGCGGTGAAGGCGACCACCAGCGAGCGGCTCGGATTCACCGGACGCGAGGAAGGCATCGCGGCCACCGCGAGCGCCACCATCCGTCTGCCCTGGAGCGTCTAGGTCATGGGCGGCAGCGACGCACGCGCCCTCTCCCGCTCGCTGCTCGATCTGTGCCGGATGCGCAAGCTGACGATCGCCACTGCCGAGTCCTGCACCGGCGGCCTGGTTGCCGGCGCGCTGACCGACATTCCCGGCTCCTCCGACGTGATCGACCGCGGTTTCGTCACTTATTCCAATGACGCCAAGCGCGCGATGCTGGGGGTCGAGGCGAGCACGCTTGCGAATTTCGGCGCCGTCAGCAAGGAGACCGCAACTGCAATGGCGGTCGGCGCGCTGGAGCGGGCCGACGTCGATCTCGCCGTTGCCATCACCGGTATCGCCGGCCCCGGCGGCGCCACGCCCGGCAAGCCGGTCGGCCTCGTGCATTTTGCGGTTGCCGCGCGCGACGGCCGCATCGTCCATCGCGAGCATCGCTTTGGCGCGATCGGTCGGATCGCCGTGCGCCAGCGCTCGGTGGTCGAGGCATTGCGCATGCTGATGGATCTCGCCCGCGGCCCGAAGGCCCAGCCCAAGCCCCGGCGCGCCGCCGCGGCAACCCGCCTGCGGCCTCGCGTGACCCGCTCGCCGCGCCGGCATGCGGTGAAGCGCAGGACGCCGCGCTCACCGCGCGGCTAGAGACACGTCATGCCGCCGCCAGCAGCGCGCTCGCGTGGTCGAGCACAGCGGCGGCACGAGCGTTCGGCGCAAGGGAGCCTGATGGGTTCCGCTACATCCAATTATTGTTCCTGGCGCTTCGTCCGACAAATGACAGGGAGCTTCTGCTCAATCGCCTTCGCCAGCACCGTGCCGCTGGTCCGGCCGAGCTCTTTCGCGATCACTGCAATCGGCTTGGTGCCTGCCAAGACCTTCAGCCTGCCAAGGTCTTCTTCGCTCCATGCCTGCTTCCAGCGTGCCATCTCCCCGATCCCGCGACAAAGCGCCCGCGCCCGAATCGGATTTTAGTCGAACCCTTGGCGAAGGGCAGAGCTCGTGGTGCGCCGTTTGCGGCAAGGGGTGTTGCGTCAGCGCGCTGCGTTTTGGCACAAACTGCACTTGTCGCGCGATGTGAAGATGCACTCTGATGGAAGGTCGTCTGCCCGGCCCAAGCGGCAGAACATCCGCGCGCGCGAACGGATTCCACATTGCCGCGCTTTCCGCTTGTGAAGCAAAGCTCGGGCGGACTACGCCGCGAGATCGCAGCGTTATGTCCAGTTTTCAAAAAGCACGCAATTCTTGTCGAATCCGATCAGGATCGCAAACGTGCAACCGCGACCAAACGTCATCGCTCATGTCCGATCTTGCGCGCGACTGTATTGGCGCAATAATGCGGCTCTACGCTGTGGCCAGGAATCAACCCGGTCCTGCTTTCTGGAGGGCGACGGCGTGTTCGCTCGCGACGCTGCACTGGCAGTAGCCATTGCTACCTTGGCCACCATTGATGGTACTGCCGCACAAACGGCCAACCAGCCGCCGGATACGATGGCGGCGCGGGTGGAGGCGTGCACGCCCTGTCACGGCAACAAGGGCGAAGGCACCAGCGACGTCTATTTCCCGCGGCTTGCCGGCAAGCCGGCCGGCTATCTCTACAACCAGCTCCTCGCCTTCCGCAGCGGCCGGCGCAAATACCCGCCGATGAACTATCTGCTGGAGTTTCTGCCTGATCCATATCTGGAAGCGATGGCAGAATATTTCGCCAGCGAGCATCCGCCGCTGCCGCAGCCCGCGCCGAGCGAAGTCAGCAAGGAGGTCCTGGCGCAGGGCGAGCTGCTCGCGACCAGCGGCGATGCCGGTCGTAACATACCGGCGTGCGTGAGCTGTCACGGCCCGGGCCTCACCGGCATGCAGCCCGGCATCCCCGGTCTGCTGGGCTTGCGCGCCGCTTACGTCAGCGCGCAGCTAGGCGCCTGGCGCTACGGCACGCGGACGGCAAAATCGCCGGACTGCATGCAGCTCGTCGCCGGCCATCTGACGGAAGCAGATGTTACCGCCGTTGCGGCCTGGCTCGCGACGCGCGCCGCGCCCACCAACCCGGCCCCCGTACCGAAGGGCACCTATGCGCTGCCGTTCGGCTGCGGCAGCCAGCCCAACTGACGAGGCGGATGATGGGCTCAAGACTGTCGATCACGCTGCTTTCGATCAAGCTCCTGGCCCTCGCCGCCGCGCTCACCACGGCCGCGCAGGCGCAGGACAAGACCGGCGATGTCATCGCGCGCGGCGAATATCTCGCCCGCGCCGGCGATTGCACGGCCTGCCATACTGCAGCTGAGGGCCGGCTGTTTGCCGGCGGGCGCCCGATGCCGACCCCGTTCGGAACGATCTACACCTCCAACATCACGCCCGATCCGGAGACCGGCATCGGCAAGTGGAGCGCGGACGATTTCTACAGAACCATGCACAACGGCCGTTTCCCGGATGGCGGGCTGATCTATCCAGCGATGCCGTTCGCGTCCTATACCAAGGTCACGCGTGCCGACAGCGACGCGATCTTCGCCTATCTGCGCTCGATTCAGCCGGTGAACCAGAAGAACAAGCCGCACGAGCTGCGCTTTCCCTATGACAACCGCCAGCTCATCCTCGGCTGGCGCACGCTGTTCTTCCGCGAGGGTGAATTCAAGCCCGACCCCACCAAGTCGGCGGAATGGAATCGCGGCGCCTATCTGGTCGAGGGGCTCGGTCATTGCGGCATGTGCCATTCGCCGATCAACGCGCTCGGCGGCACCTCGCAATCGGACGCCTTCAAGGGCGGCCTGATCCCGATGCAGAACTGGTACGCGCCGTCCCTCACCTCCAACCGTGAGGCGGGCCTCGGCGACTGGAGCATCAAGGACATTACCGATCTGCTCCAGACCGGCGTTTCGGCGCGCGGCGTCGTCTACGGCCCGATGGCCGAGGTCGTGCACAACAGCCTGCAATATCTGAGCGACGAGGACACCAAGGCGATGGCGGTGTACCTCAAGGGTATCTCGGAGCCCTCGCCTCCGCCGCCTGCAAGCTCGGCGCTGCCGACCACCGAGAGCAGCCTGCTGATCAGCCTCGGCAAGACCGTCTACGACAAGAATTGCGCCAGCTGTCATGGCACGCAGGGCGAAGGCAAGCCGCCGCACTGGCCGCCGCTCGCTAACAACCAGTCGATCGAGATGCAGTCGGCGGTCAATCCGATCCGCATGGTGCTCAATGGAGGCTATCCGCCGGGCACCAAGGGCAATCCGATGCCCTACGGCATGCCGCCTTTCGCAGGCCTGCTCTCCGACAACGAGATCGCGGCCGTCGTCTCCTACATCCGCACCGCCTGGGGCAATCGCGGCACGCCGGTGTCGGCGCGCGAGGCCAACGAGCTGCGCTCGGCACCACTGAACTGAGAGACGCCAGAGAACCATCATGATCAACTCCGATCCGCCGACCAGCCCAGCCGCCGCCGACCAGGCCGTCGAGGAAGTCGTCGCCGCGGGACCGTCGGGCGCGATCATGCTTGCCGGCATCGCCACGGCCTGCGTGGTCGCGATGTGGCTCGCGTTCTATCTGTTCGTCTTCCTGCCGCGCGGGTCACTGCAATGAGCGCAGAGGACACCCATGGCAGCGCCGAGGTCGCCGCCCGTGTCGAGCGACGCTGGGCCACCGTCGCCGTGATCATCATCGTGATGATGGCGCTGCTGGCGGCGTTCGCCGGCATCCATCGCGCGACCATGCCGCAGCCGCGCGTCGAAACCACCGATCCATCGCGGATTCATCTCTCCGGCGAGTTCGTCGAGAGCAATCTCGGCAGCGTGCTGGAGGCGAATGGCAATGTGACCGTGCACGCGATCGGCCAGCAATATTCCTTCACGCCGGCCTGCATCGTGGTGCCCGTGGATACGCCGATCACGATGCGCGCCACCAGCGCAGACGTCGTCCACGGCATCCTGATCCAGGGCACCAACGTCAACACCATGCTGGTGCCCGGCTACGTCTCCGAACAGCTCATGCGCTTTACGAGGACCGGCGACTATCTGATGCCCTGCCAGGAGTTTTGCTCCTTCGGCCACGAGGGCATGTGGGGCAAGGTCAAGGTGATCGACAAGACCGAATTCGCCGATCGCGCGAAGGGTGGCGGGAGGCTGAACTGTGTTGGCCAATAGGAAGCTCATCCTCGCCCATTTCTGGCTGGCCTTCGGCGTGTTCGGCATTGCGCTCACGCTCGGCGCCTGGCAGATGTTCATCCGCAGCCCGATCGGCACCTGGCTGTCCAATCCCGAGCTCTATTACCGCTCGCTGACCGCGCACGGCACCGTGATGGGCTACGTCTTTCCCACGCTGGTCGCGATGGGCTTTGGCTATGCCATCAGCGAGTCCGCGCTGGAGCAGCGCCTCGTCGGCGTGCGCTGGGCCTGGACCGGCTTCTGGCTGATCGTGGCGGGCGCGATCATGGCGATGGTCCCGGTCGTGCTTGGCCGCGCCTCGGTGCTCTATACGTTCTATCCGCCGCTGATCGGCAACGTGTTCTACTACCTCGGCGTCGTGCTGGTCGTGGTCGGCTCCTGGATCTGGGTCGCGCTGATGGCGATCAATCTGCGCGTCTGGCGGAGGGCCCATCCCGGCGCACCGGTGCCGCTGGCGATGTTCGCCAATGTCGCGGGCTCCTATCTGTGGGCCTGGACCGCGGTTGGCGCCGCCCTCGAACTGCTGCTCCAGATCATTCCCGTCGCGGCCGGCCTGAAGGCGACCATCGACGCGGGTCTTGCCCGCGTGTTCTTCTCCTGGACGCTGCACGCCATCGTCTATTTCTGGCTGATGCCGACCTACATCGCCTACTACACCATCGTGCCGCGCGCGATCGGTGGCCGGGTCTATTCCGACAGCATGGCGCGGATCTCCTTCATCCTGTTCCTGGTGGTGGCGATGCCGATCGGCATGCACCACACCTTCGCCGATCCGCAGGTCGGCGCCGGCTTCAAGTTCATCCATTCGGCCTTCACCGCGCTGGTCGCGCTGCCGACGCTGCTGACCGTGTTCACGATCTGCGCGTCCGTCGAGATCGCCGCGCGCCTGCGCGGCGGCCGCGGCATGTTCGGCTGGATCAGGGCGCTGCCCTGGGACAATCCGATGATGCTGGCGCTGGCGTTCTCGTTCGTCATGCTCGGCTTCGGCGGCGCCGGCGGCCTCATCAACATGAGCTACCAGCTCGATGCGTCGATCCACAACACGCAGTGGATCACCGGCCATTTCCACCTGATCTTCGGCGGCGCCATCGTGATCATGTATTTTGCGATCGCCTATGATCTGTGGCCGCATCTGACCGGGCGCGAACTGATCGACCTCCGCCTGATCCGTACCCAGCTCTGGCTGTGGTTCGTCGGCATGATCATCACGACCTTCCCGTGGCATTGGGTCGGCATTTTGGGCATGCCGCGCCGCATGGCCTATTTCGACTTCGGCGATCCCGCGATCGCGCCTCAGGCGCTCTCCGTCACCTTCTCGGCGATCGGCGGCTTCATTCTGCTGGCCTCGGGCATCATGTTCATCGTCATCCTGGCACGTGGCATGCGGGCGCCTCAGGTTGACGCCGGCCCCTACCGCTTTGCGCTGGCCGTGCATCAGCCCGCGACCGTGCCGGTCGCGCTCAACACGCATGCGCTGTGGGTGGCGCTGATGATCGTCCTCACCCTCACCAATTACGGCTACCCGATCGTGACGCTGGCGCTGACCGAGGGCACGTCGGTGCCGGCCGTCTATGTGGGAGCGCAGTGATGAGCGCGCGCGACCTCTTCACCTTCCGCAACAGCCATTTCAGGATTGGCGTCGGCATCACTGCCGCGATCCTGATCGTGACGGCGATCACCGGCTTCATCGTGCTGCCTTTCGCGCAGCACTGGGTTCAGTTCGCCAATGTCTGGGATGCGATCTGCAGCGCCGCCGGCGTCCCGCAGCGTGCGGCGAACGTTACTGCTCCGGAACAGACAAAACGCCTGTCGGAGGTCGTGCTGACTTCGCATACGCTATCGCGTCCGAGCCAGGAAGCGATCGGCCGCGGCGCCACGCTGGCGCAGCGCTGCGCGATCTGCCACGGCCCGACCGGCATCAGCCGCGCGGATTCGCCCAATCTCGCCGGCCAGTACGCGGCCGTCATCTACAAGGAGCTGCACGATTTCCGTTCCGGAGCGCGCACCAATGCCGTGATGTCGCCGTTCGCCGTCAATCTGACGGACCAGGAGATCGCCGATCTCTCGAACTACTACGCCTATCTGCCGCGGCCGGCAGCCTATCACCCGACGCCGCAGCTGCCGAAACCGAGCATCGTCATCTACGGCGCGCCGATGCGCGGGATCGCGCCCTGCGGCTCGTGCCATGGCAGCCTCGACAACAAGACCGGCAGTCCGTGGCTCGAAGGCCAGTCCGAAGCTTACATGAAGGTGCAGCTCCATGCCTTCGCGTCCGGCGAGCGGCGCAACGACATCAGCCAGCAGATGCGCAACATCGCGCGCGCGATGACGCCGCAGGAGATCGAGGCGGCCGCGGCGTACTACGCCTCGCAGCCGCCGGATGTGGTGAAGGCGGTGGATTGAGCCTCACTGTCATTGCGAGCGCAGCGAAGCAATCCAGAATCCCTCCGCGGAAAGATCCTGGATTGCTTCGTCGCAAGGGCTCCTCGCAATGACGGCGGAGAGAGCGTTCCCCGCTGCGCTCCCTTACGACGACGCCAGCTTCGGCCGACCGTAGATCGCATCAGCCCGCTTCTCGAATGCGATGGAGAAGCGCGCGAACGCGGCGTCGAACATCGAGCCCATCAGCATCGCCAGCATGCGGCTCTTGAACTCGTAGGTGAGGAAGAATCCGACGTCGCAGACGCCCTCACCTTTCGGTTCGAACGTCCAGCGGTTTTCGAGGTTACTGAACGGACCTTGCAGATATTCGACCAGGATCTGCAGATTGGCGCGGTCGAGCGTCACGCGGCTGGTGAAGGACTCCTTGACCAGCTTGAATGACACCGTCATGTCGGCGACCAGCACCTCGGTGCCGTCGGGTTTGGCCATCCGCTGGCGGACCTTGAGCGCGCTGCACAGCGGCACGAATTCCGGGTAGCGCTCGACGTCGGCGACCAGATCAAACATCTCGGACGCGCTGTGATGGACACGGCGCTTGCTTGAAAATTTGGGCATGGCGGTTCAGCGGGCAGTCGCGGCCCGTGCGGCCTTCAGTCTCGCAAAGTCCTCGCCGGCATGATGCGACGAACGGGTGAGCGGGCTCGCCGACACCATCAGGAAACCCTTGGTGTAGGCGACCTTCTCGTAGGACGAAAACTCGTCGGGCGGCACATAGCGCATCACGGCGTGGTGCTTCCGGGTCGGCTGGAGATATTGCCCGATGGTCAGGAAGTCGACGTCGGCGGAGCGCAGATCGTCCATCACCTGCTGCACCTCGTGGCGCTCCTCGCCGAGACCGACCATGATGCCGGACTTGGTGAAGATGGTGGGATCGAGCTCCTTGACCCGCTGCAGCAGCCGGATCGAGTGGAAGTAGCGCGCGCCGGGCCGCACCGTGAGGTAGCGCGACGGCACGGTCTCGAGATTGTGGTTGAACACGTCGGGCCTCGCCGCGACGACGATTTCGAGCGCCCCCTCCTTGCGCAGGAAGTCGGGCGTCAGGATCTCGATCGTGGTCGAGGGGCACGCGGCCCGGATCGCACGGATGGTCTCTGCAAAATGCTCCGCGCCGCCATCGGTCAGATCGTCGCGGTCGACGGAAGTGATGACGACGTGGGCCAGCCCCAGCTTGGCCACGGCCTCGGCGACGTTCTGCGGCTCGGCTGCATCCAGCGCATTGGGCATGCCGGTCTTGACGTTGCAGAACGCGCAGGCCCGGGTGCAGGTGTCCCCCATGATCATGAAGGTCGCGTGCTTCTTGTCCCAGCACTCGCCGATGTTCGGGCAGCCCGCCTCCTCGCACACCGTGTGCAGGCCGTTGGCGCGCACGATGTTGCGGGTGTCGGCATAGCCGCGGGTATTGGGGGCGCGCACGCGGATCCAGTCCGGCTTCGGCGGCGAAGCGGAATCGGGGCGATTCACCTTTTCAGGGTGACGCGGGCGCAACGGGTTCGAGATGGTGTCGACAATAACGACCATGGGCTGTCCGGTCTGTTCAGGTCCTACCTAGTCGGTCTGGCTGCCTGCCGCAACCCGGCTCGCGCCGCTTCAGGGAACATGGCAGATATGGGCAATATCCTGCTCTGTTCTCAGGCGATTCTCACCTCGAATGGCTCCAACCTCGAAAGCCTCACCACCGCGGCTTGGCAAAGCCCTGAAGCGTGCCTTTTTCGGCCGCAGCGTCCACGAGGTCGCGCCCGATTTGATCGGGGCCACCATGCTCGTCGACGGCGTCGGCGGCCTCATTGTCGAGGTCGAGGCCTATCATCATACCGAGCCGGCGGCGCACTCCTACAATGGCCCGACGCCGCGGAACCAAATCATGTTTGGCCCGCCCGGCTTTGCCTATGTCTACCGTTCCTACGGCATCCACTGGTGCGTGAACTTCGTCTGCGAGGAGGAAGGCTCCGCCAGCGCCGTGCTGATCCGCGCGCTGGAGCCGACGCATGGCTTGGCGGCGATGCGCCGCCGCCGCCATCTCCAAGAGGTGCACACGCTGTGCTCGGGCCCCGGCAAGCTGACCGAGGCGCTCGGCATCACCATCGCGCACAACGCCCTGCCGTTGGACCGGCCGCCGATCGCGCTGCATGCGCGAACAGAGGAGGTCGAGGTGGTGGCCGGCATCCGGATCGGCATCACCAAGGCCGTCGAGCTGCCCTGGCGCTATGGCGTCAAGGGCTCGAAATTCCTCAGCAAGCCGTTTCCGAAGTAGACCTACGTCGCCTGCTTCAGCCGCTCCAGCGCCTCCAGCAGCTTGGCCCTGCGGGCCAGCGCGGCCTCGCGCTTTTCGCGCTCCTCTTCGACGACCTCTTCGGCCGCGTTGGCGACGAACTTCTCGTTCGCCAGCTTGGACTCGGCGCGCTTGATGTCGGCGTCGGCCTTGCCGATCTCCTTGTCGAGGCGCGTGCGCTCGGCGGCGACGTCGATCACGCCCTTCAGCGGCAGCGCGGCCACCTCGCCGCGCACGAGGAGCTGGACCGCACCATCAGGTGCGCGGTCGGCGAAGGAGATGTCGGACAGCCGTGCCATGCGCTTGATGATTTCGGTCCAGCGCGGCGCGCGTTCCTTCGTCTCGGTCGAGGCGCCCGCGAGCACCAGCGCCGTGAGCGTTGCCGGCGGGATGTTCATCTCGGCGCGCACCGAGCGGATCTGCGTGACCAGATCGATCACCCAGCCGATCTCGGCTTCCGCCTTGGGATCGGTGAAGTCGGCATGGTCGAAGATCGGCATGATCAGGACCGGCGAGATCAGCGGATCGGTCGGCCCGGCAGCCGCGGCGAGCATCGCGAGTTGCTCCGGCGTCGGCTCGGACGGCTTCAGCGGCCATTGCGCCAGCGCCAGCAGGCCGTCGCGCTCGGCCGTCACCTCCCACAGCTCTTCGGTGATGAAGGGCATGAAGGGGTGCAGCAGCTTCAGGATCTCGTCGCGCGCCCAGGCGACCATGGCGCGGGTTTCGTCCTTGGCCGGGCTGTCAGGACCGAGCAGCACGGGCTTTGCAAGCTCGACGTACCAGTCGCAATAGACGTTCCAGACGAAGCGGTAGATCGCACCGGCCGCGTCGTTGAAACGATAGGCTTCGATTGACTCGGTCACCTCGCGCGCGGTGTGCGCGCTCTCGTGCGCGATCCAGCGGTTCAGCGTCTCCTTGGCCTTCGCCGGCTCGAAACCTTCGGGCACGGCGCAGTGGTTCATCTCCGCGAAGCGCGACGCATTCCAGAGCTTCGTCGCGAAATTCCGGTAGCCCTCGACGCGGCTGGTGGCGAGCTTGATGTCGCGTCCCTGCGCCGCCATGGCGGCCAGCGTGAAGCGCAACGCGTCGGCGCCGTATTCGTCGATCAGGTTGAGGGGGTCGATGACGTTGCCCTTCGACTTCGACATCTTGGCGCCCTTCTCGTCGCGGACGAGGGCGTGGATGTAGATCGTCGAGAACGGCACTTCCTTCATGAAGTGCAGGCCCATCATCATCATCCGGGCGACCCAGAAGAAGATGATGTCGAAGCCGGTCACCAGCGCGTTGGTCGGGTAATAGCGCTGCACTTCCGGCGCATCCTCGGGCCAGCCGAGCGTCGACAACGGCCAGAGCGCCGAGGAGAACCAGGTGTCGAGCACGTCCTCGTCACGCGTGATGAAGCCTTCGCGCTTGTTGCGGTCGAGCGCCATCTCGCGGCCCTGCTCGGCCGTGATAACCTCCTGCTCGACGTAATAGCCGAGCGCGTGGCTGACGGCCTCCTCCTCGGTCTCGGCGACGAACACCTTGCCATCGGGGCCGTACCAGGCCGGGATCTGATGACCCCACCACAGCTGGCGCGAGATGCACCAGGGTTGGATGTTCTCCATCCACTCGAAATAGGTCTTTTCCCAGTTCTTCGGCACGAACGTCGTTTCGCCCGAACGCACCGCCGCGATCGCGGGCTTTGCCAGCGTCTTGGCGTCGACGTACCACTGGTCCGTCAGATAGGGCTCGATCACGCTGTTCGAGCGGTCGCCGTGCGGCACCATGTGGGTGTGCGGCTCGATCCGCTCGACGAAGCCGAAGGATTCCAGCCGCTCGACGATGCGCTTGCGCGCCGCGAAGCGGTCGACCCTGTGGAACTCCTCGGCGAATTGCGCGGCGCCTTCGGGCAGGTTACGCAGGTAATCCTCGTTGTCGACGAGGTCGAGGCAACCTTCCTTGTCGATGACGCTGATCCGGCCCAGGCCGTGGCGATTGCCGACCTCGAAATCGTTGAAGTCGTGCGCCGGCGTCACCTTCACCGCGCCCGAGCCCTTCTCCGGATCGGAATATTCGTCGGCGACGATCTTAATCTTGCGACCGACCAGCGGCAGGATCACGTTCCTGCCGACCAGCTTCTGATAACGCTCGTCGTCGGGATGCACGGCCACCCCGGTATCGCCGAGCATGGTCTCGGGCCGCGTGGTGGCGACGACGATGAAGCTCGAGGGATCCTCGGGGCTGAACGTCTTGCCCTCGATCGGATAGCGCAGATACCACAGGCTGCCCTTGACCTCGGTCTGCTGCACTTCGAGGTCGGAGATCGCGGTCAGCAGCTTGGTGTCCCAGTTCACCAGCCGCTTGTCCTTGTAGATCAGGCCGTCGCGATGCAGCTCGACGAACACCTTGATGACGGCCTTCGACAGACCCTCGTCCATAGTGAAGCGTTCGCGCGACCAGTCGCAGGAGGCGCCGAGGCGCTTGAGCTGGTTGATGATGGTGTCGCCACTCTCGGCTTTCCACTGCCAGACCCGCTCCAGAAACTTCTCGCGGCCCATCTCGCGGCGGCCCGGCTGCTGGCGCTCCATCAGCTGCCGCTCGACCACCATCTGGGTGGCGATACCGGCATGGTCGGTGCCGGGCTGCCACAGCACGTCGCGGCCGCGCATGCGCTCGAACCGGCACAGGATGTCCTGGAGGGTGTTGTTGAGGGCGTGGCCCATATGCAGCGAGCCCGTCACGTTCGGCGGCGGGATCACGATGGTAAAGGGCACTGCGTCGCGGCGGTCGGGGCGGCCTGCCCTGAAGGCAAGGCTGTCCTCCCACACGACGGACATGCGGGCTTCGATATCGGCGGGCTGGTAATTTTTCTCGATCATGGGCTGCTAGAAAGCCGCGCGCGGGGGGCAAGTCAACGAAAAGGTCCGGGAGAGGATCAACGGAAAGCCCCGCGGCAAAACGGCTTTCCGGCCGGTCGGCAGACCAAACAGGCGCATAAGAGGGGCTTTATGAGGGCTCGGGAGCCGCCCTCACCTGCCGCCGCGTGAGACCCGCTCGATTTCGGCCTTCACGATGCGTTCAACGAGGCCCGGCAGGTTGTCGTCGAGCCAGGATTTCAGCATCGGACGCAGCATCTCCTTGACCAGATCTTCCAGCGTCCGCGCATTGCTGCTGAGTACCGTGTGGGCCAGGGAGTTGAAGGCGGATTCGACAGCTGAGACCGTCGATTGCGCCAGGATCGGCTGTTGGGGCGGCAGCGGCGGCGCATCGTAGTCCACCGACGCATAGGACGATGACGGCATCGGGCGCAGCGGCGATTCGGCGAATTCCAGATCGTCGCGCGGCTCGACCTTGCGGAAGCTCGGCGGCGGCGGAGGCGGCGTCGGCTCCGGATCCATCGCCATCTCGTCGGTCAATTCGAGTACGTCGGGTTCAGGTTCGGGCTCTGGCTCAGGCGCACGGACCTCGGGCGCAGGCGTAGCCGCATCCAGCCCCGCCAGCAGAGCATCAATATCGTCCTGGTTGTTGGATGCATCCGCCGCAGGTGCGGGTGGCGGCGGCGCAGGAGCCGGCTTCGCAGCCGGCGGCGGCGCGGGCTTCTCGGCAACAGGTTTTGTGGGTGCGACCTTGGACGGCGGAATGTCGTTCATCGCCTGAGGCTTTGGTGCGGGCGCCGCGGGAGCGGGCTTGGCAGCTTCTGCCGGCGGCGGCTTGGCCTCATCGTCGGCAATGATGCGCCGGATCGAGGCCAGAATCTCCTCCATCGAGGGTTCTGTGACCTTTGCAGGCTGCGTCATCTCCGACTCCACATCATCAACGCCCTCGCATGCGTTGTTTTACACCAAGCACGACAGGATTGGCCGGTTCCGTAACGGACGCCCCGACATTTTCGTCGCGGCAGCCCGACTTGTCCCCAGTTCACGGCTCAACGTGCGGCGGTGCGCCCCTGCCCTCGGCACTCAAGCTGTACGCACACAACATCAGGCGCGGGGCGAATCGACCCGCATCTTCTTGGCAAGGCTATGTCAGGGATTTTGACGATTGCAAGCAAAGCACCAGTCGGCCCCGTCTGTTTGCGAGGCCGACCGGATGACTACGGGACTTTAGCGTCCGTCAGGCGTGCGCACGCCGGCCCAGCTGTCGCGGACCTGATGGTAGTGAACGCTCGGATCGTAAACCGTGGTCGCGAGGCCGAGAACCTGCGGCGACAGACGGCCGATCGCGGCAAGGACGTTGTACGATGCCACGACGCGGTCGTGCTGTGCGGTCACCAGCGCGACGCGCGCATTGACCAGCGCCTGCTGCGCGTTGAGCACGTCGAGCGTGGTGCGCTGACCCGCCTTGGCTTCCTCGCGCACACCGTTGAGTGCGATCTCGGACGCCGTCACCTGCGCCTGCGCAGACTGCACCTGCGCCTTGCCGGCCTGCAACGTCCCCCAGAACTGCACCACGTTCGCACGAGTCTGGTCGCGGGTCGTCTCGAGGTTGAGACGCTGCTGCGCCAGATTTTCCTTGGACTGACGGATCAGCGAATATGAATTGCCGCCGTCGTAGAGCTGCCAATTGGCCTGCGCGATGGCGGACGCATTGAACGACCTGTATTGAATCAAGGATTGTTCGTTCCCCTGCGTGGCCGCAACCTGCAACGCGATCGTCGGCAGCAGCGCGCCTTCGGCGACCTTGACCTGCAGATAATTGACGTCGATGCCGAACATGGCGGCCGTGACGTTGGGATGCTCGATCAGGCCGAGCTCGACTGCCCCAGCGAGGCTTGCGGGCAGGAAACGATCGACCGGCGAGCCGGGCGCGAGGTTCGTCGGCTCGTTGCCGATGATGCGGCGGAAGTTCGCGCGCGTCGTGGTGAGATTCGCTTCGGCCGTGAGGGCCTGCGTCTTGCCGGCCGCCAGTTGCGCTTCCGACTGCGCAACGTCGGTGCGCGTCACTTCGCCGACGTTGAAGCGATCACGCGTCTGCTTCAGGGTCTGCTCGAGCACGCGCACGTTGCTGCGCTGGACTTCGAGCGTAGCCGCATCGCGCAGATAGTCCATGTAGATCGTGGCGCCCTGAAGCAGCACGCTCTGATCCAGGCTGCGCAGCGCTTCGCGGGAGCCGGAAACCTGGCTCTCGGCGGCGCGCGTCCTGTTGCCGGTGATGTTGCCGTTATAGACCGTCTGCGTGACGGTCACGCCCACGCTGCGCGGCACGGAGGGCCCGTTGATTGGTGTGTTGCCCGGCCCCGGCGAACTCAGCGTATCCTGATATTGATAGCCGCCGTTCGCCGACAGTGCGACCCTGGGGCGATAGCCCGACAACGCCTGAGGCACGTTCTCGTCGGTCGAGCGCACCTGGGCGCGCTGCGCGTTGAGCTGCGGATTGTTCTGATAGGCCCGCACCAAGGCGGCCTCGATCGTGTCCGCCAAGGCAGGCGTCGGCCCGGCAAGCGCCAGCAGCAGGACCGAAACCGCAGCTCCGGTGAAGAGCTTCACCCCATGCATCCCTTAAATTCCGTTCATTCTAACGCCCCGCTCGTGCCCGCGAGCTAGGATACCGTCTACCGAGTGGAGTCGTTGCCCCTCAGCAACATAGGCCGCCAATTGGCGCAACGGAACCACCTGAAGCTAGTTCCCGGTGGAAACTCTTCACGTGCAGCATCCGGGCCACACTTCTGATTCAGAACGGGATTTTAACGGGCCAAAGCCCCCAATCGGGCCTTCAGAAGACGAAAGCGGCGGCCCGTTCCAACCCGGGAAGGACCGGGGCTGCGGCATCGAACAGCGCCCGATGGCCGAATTCACCGTGGGTATGGGTCACGATCACGGCCCGGGGGGGCGTGGATTGGGCCGACACCCCCACGAGGCGCCCGCCCTCCTTCAGCTGCCCGAGCAGCACCTCAGGCGTCACCTCGAAGGCGCCGTTGAGGATAATGACGTCATAGGGAGCGGCAGAAGGATCCCCTTCGGGGCAGGCTGCGGCCTTGCACGTGACGTTGGCGAGGCTGGCGCAAGCCTCCTTGGCCTTCGCGGCCAGGGCCGAATCACATTCCGTCGCGGTGACCTGACGGGCGAGCCCGGCCGTCAGTGCGGCGAGGTAGCCCGTGGCGCAGCCAACCACCAGCACGTTGTCACCCTCGCCGATTTCGGCGGCCTGGAGCAGCTTGCCGGTGAGCTGCGGCTTGATCAGGAACCGCTTGGCTCCGCCTTCGCTCACGTCGAGATCGAGGTCGAGATAGGCCAAAGCCTGCCTGGCAACCGGCACGAACGCCTCGCGCGGAACTGTGAGCATCGCGTCGAGAATACGGCGATCGGTGACGTCATTGGTGCGCACCTGGCCATCGACCATTTTTAGGCGCGCGGTCGAGAAACCGGACATTTGCGGACCCTGCAATGCGGACGATGCCGCGGACGAAATTTGGCGGCATCTTTGGAACAGGCTCCGCGAAAACGCAACACGTCCGTTGGCCCCGGCGGACCACGCTACGCAACCCACGGCGTCAAGGTGGTCGGTGAGCTATTCGATCGTGACCGCGAGGCGGCCGATCAACGCGGCGACTTCGTCGAGCCGCGCCGAATCGTGCGCCTCGACGGCGCGCGCAAGGCAGGCCAGGCATTCATCATCGCTGAGCTCGGGAACGTCCGCCGGCAGAATCGAGGGGGCCATTTCGGAACGGTCGACCTGGACGTCTTGCATGGGAATCAGCTCCGTAGAAATCCGACACTCGCAAGCTCGATTTAAATTGGGTCGAATTGGCGTCGCCCGCATGACGCGACCGCGCCCGACACACACAACTGCTTGAGTGCGATTCTGCGCTGGATTTGGGTGGGTCATTGTTGAAATGTCGCCTGAAGTGGTGCGGCAGCGACATTAGAATGTGAACGCAGCGCATTGAAAATACACTGAAATATACTCTGAACCTCTGCAAGCCGATGGAAGACCGGAAGAGAGTGTTCGTGCGAGCGCGTGTTCCCCCCCCCGCAAATTCAGACGACGGTTGCAAGGTAGAGCTGCGTGTCGAAATAGTCTGCGGCCCGCACGGGTGCCGCGACGCCGGCATCCGTCATGAAGAAGTCACTGACCTGCTGGAGCCATTTCACGACGGTCCCGTCGGAATACAGCCGCTTCCATTCGCGCGAGGAATACAGCTTCTGGGCCTTGAAGGCTTCCGCGATGTCGGCGGAACGCGACTGCCCGTAGTGTTTCTGGAGCGCCTCCGCCGCGGCTGCCGGGTTGCGTACCATGTGGTCGTTCGCATCCGCCCAGGCGCGGATGATCCGGGCCAGCACGTCCCTGTTCCCCGCATAAAAATCGATCCGCGCGGCCCAGCCGCCGAGCACGGCGGATTGCGGATAGAAGGCGGAGGCATCCACCAGCTTGACTGCATCCGGCAACGCCTCGCGAACGGCAATGTTGAACGGCACCCAGAGCGCAACGGCCGGCACCTCGCCGGCAATGAAGGCCTTGACGGCGGCGGCCATGCTGCCATTGACGATCTCGACCTCGGACGGATTGACGTTGTTGGCCCGCAGCGCGCGATCGAGAAAAATGTGCGCCGTGGTCTTCATCGTCGTCGCGATCCGCTTGCCCTTGAGATCCGCCATCCCCTTGACGCCGAGCGTCGGCCGGACCCAGAGCTGTGTGGTGGCGACCTCAATGTCGTTGATGAGAAAGCCCCGGCCGCGGCCGAGCGCCAGATAGTTGGAGATGACGCCGCCGGCCGAGAGGACGTCGAGCTCACCCCGCGCCATCGCCTCGAAGACTTCAGGTCCGGTGTTGAACTCGTGCAATTCGAAATCGATCCCCTCGCGGTCGAACGAGCCGCGATCGAGCCCGGTCCAGATGTGTCCGTCCACGGCGACCACGTGGAGATAACCGAGCCGAACTCTGCTGCGCGCCTGCGCGATGGCTGGTGCCGCGTGCATTGACGCAGCCGCCAGCGCCGCGCCGTGCCGCAGCAACTGCCGGCGATTGACAGCGCGGATGTTCATGCCGCCGCTCCCGCATTCCGGGCCGCGGACCGAAATCGCTGGGAATGAAATAGCGCGATGCCATCCTTGGGATAGTCGTGCAGGAAGACCGACAGCCGGACCAGCGTCGTCTCGACCGCGCCGTCCTGCACGATCGCCGCAAAGACTTCGTCCCAGCGCCGGCACATCGCAATGTCGGCTTCATCGGCGAGCGCCAGCTCGCCGCGGAGCTCACTGACTTCGATCGCGTCGGCAAATCCCTTCGGCGTGATACTGTCGACGCTGCGGAACAGGAACCGATCGCCGACGCTGGCGCGGACCGCCGCGCTGACCAGCACTCGCGTGCCGTAATTCTTGTTCAGTCCCTCCAACCGCGACGCCAGGTTGATGGTGGCGCCGAGCGCCATGTAGTTCATCCGGTCGCTCGAGCCGATGTTGCCGACCACGGCATCGCCGACATGCAAGCCAAAGCGGGTGTCGTAGGGCGGCCAGCCCTCGCGCCGAAACTCCTTGTTGAGCGCTTCGTTGGCCGCAAGGCACGCCAGGATGGCATGGCAGGCATTGCCGGTGTGGTCGGGATCGTCGGCCGGCGCGTTCCAGAAAGCCATCACGGCGTCGCCGATATATTTGTCGACCGTGCCCTGGTGCCGCATGATCTCGTCCGACAGCGCCGCGAAATAGCGCGAGGTGTGGATCATCACTTGCGACGGGTCGGCGCGCTCTGTCTTGGCGGTGAAGTCGGCGACGTCGGTGAACAGCACGGTGACCTCGCGCCTGGAGCCGCCGAGGCTGAGCGAAGAGCCGGTCTCGATCAGCTGCCGCACGATCTGGCGCGGGATGAAGCTCGCAAAGCTGCGGACCACGCTGCGCATCGTGAACACCGAGCGGCCGAGCTCCTCGATCTCGGCAATCGCCGAATGGATGCGCGGCCGCTCCGCGATCTCGAACCGCTGGATCGCGTCGGTCTCGTCCACGAGGTTGCGCATCGGCCGCGCCATCAGCGATCCCAGCCAGAACGCGAACGGAAGCGTGGCACCGACGAAGGCCAGCGCCAGCGCAAAGAGCGTGCGGCGCTCGCTGATGATCTGCGCATAGAACTCGTCGAGCGGCGCGACCATCGCCATCCGGATATTGGCCGACCCGGCTGTCTCGAGCCTGTGAACCGCCGCGACATAGGTTCGGCCCGACGCGTCGGCAAAGAACTGCTGGGCCGCCCCGCCGCCCCGCCAGGAGCGGATGACCGGCACGAGCGCAGGCAGCCTGAGCGCGCCGATCTGTGGCAGGTCGTCCTGCCGCTCCGGGATCTCCGCCATCAGGCGGTTCATCTCGGGATGGCCGACGATGCGCTCGGCATCGTTGAACAGGAACGCCAGCCCTGATTGGCCGAGCTTCTGCTCCGCCAGCATGTCCTCGAACCGGTTCAGCAGCAAATCACCCGCAACGACGCCGCGGCGCCCTTCCCTCAACGGTGTCCGCAGCGTGTAGCCCGGCTCGCCCGTGGCGTAGAAGACGTAAGGACCGGTCAACAGCGTCTTGTCGTTCTTGAACGCCTCGACATACCAGGGCCGCTGCCGCGGGTCGTAGCTCGCGGGTCCGGCGACCTCGGCAACCTGAATGAGGTTTTCGGAGAGATATTGCGTGACAGGCGCGGCCCCCGCCGTGCGCGAGATCACGACCAGACGGAAGGCAACGTCCTCATCGACGTTCAAACCCTTCCGGAACGACGGCTTGGCCCGATCGATCACGTCCATCTCGATGAACGAGCCGTCCTCGTAGCCGATATAGAGATTGAAGAGCTGCGGGTTGTTGCGCAGCATCGCCGCCATCAGGTTGTAGAGCCGCGTATTGTCCGCGATGTCGGCCTCCTGGATCGGCGGCAGGCCGGACAGGATGTCGAGATTGTCGCGGACATTCTTGAACTGCTCGTCGATGTGATCGGCGCCAAGCTGCGCCACCTTCTCGATGAAGCCGGAGGCGGCCGTTCTGGTGATGGCGGTGACGCGTTCGAAGCTGAGATAGACCAGCGTTAGGCCCACAAGCAGCACCACCCCCACGAACACCGCGATGATCGATGTCTGAAAGCCGATCCGTAATGTGCGTTTGCTGGTTTTCTCTCCGGTCATCGGAGCTGCGTTGATGCCTCCCCTCAGAATTTTCGCACGATGGGTTTGGTCGCGGCCGGCGCGGGCGCCGCCGGCGAGACCGAGAAAGTAACCCAGGTCGACCAGCTGTTCGGCCGGTTCTCGGTCTCAAGATCCTTGTAGCCTCGGACATTGAGATAGCCCTGGTAGCCGTCGGACATCGGGATCATGAACCCGATCTGCGGGCCGATGCCGACCGCCTGGCCGCGGAAGCCACCGAGCTTGGCGCCGGGACCGCTGTCGTCGGTGAGCTGCTGGAAGAAATAGCCTGCGACACCGATGTGGACGTTCTTGCTGACGAACTGGGACGCGGCCCAGTCGACGTGGAAGTCGATGCCGTTCTGGTACTGAAGAGCTGCGTTCATGAAGTTATAGGTGAGCCCGCCGACGATCGAGAATTCGTGGCCGGTCTTCGGATCGAGATAGGTGTAGCCGGCGCCGACATCGACCGCGGGGAAGCCAAAGCTCAAATTGGCGAGCCGGCTGGAATCATAGGTGCCGCTCGGGATGTTGCCGGTGATGTAGACCAGCTCGTTGTGCACGCCTTGATTCCATTTCAGCGTGCCCTGGTAGAAGACGTCGGTCAGCGTGGTGCGATTGTCGGTGGCGCTGCCCGAGATGGTGTTGCCGCGCGGCCCGGTCAGCGTCGCATCGATGCCGGCGCCAATGTTGCCGGGCGCGGTGAGCACGGTGAAGCCGGCTTGGCCGCCCAGCACCGGCATCGGCGAGGTGTAGGTGATGCCCATGACGAACGCGTCGGCATGTGCGTTGAGGCCGGCGGTCACCGAGCCGGGTATGCCGCCGCTGGTGACGAAGTTCTGCCCTCCTCCGGCCTTTTCGTTGAGGTGAATGTAGATCGTCGAATAGGCCCAGCCCGGCGTCACCGGTACGGCGGCAAGGCTGCCGAAGATGCCGGGAAGCCAGAAGCTGACGCCGGCGGAGTCGGCCAGCGCAGGCTGGGCAGTGAAGCTCGCCACTGCCAATGTCGTCACAAGTCCGGCTTTTCGCATGTGTCCCGTCAAGTCGTGTCTCCCATTCTCGTCACGTCATCCACCCTAACGCATCACGCCCGTCCAATGATTGCGCTACTTCTTGGCTCCTCCGATCGTCGTGGCGACGCGCTCGACATCAGGCAGCTTCCAGCTGTGATCGAAAAGCGGCTTCTCGGGCCCGTAGAGGCGGAACAGCAGTTCGAACTTCCGCGCAGGATCGGTCGGCACCCAATTGGCCTCCTTGCCTTCCGGAGCCTTCGGGCCGAAATAGACATCGACCGAACCGTCGGCGTTCTTCTCGATGCCCGGGCTGATTGAGGCGCGGCTGGCGCTCGGCATGTTGCGCACCAGCGCATGCGTCTCGCGGTCGTAGACCGTTGCCGACCAGTATTGCTTGACGGGCGCGTCAGGCGGCACGGTCAGGCGATAAGTGGTGGCGCCGTCGAACGGTTGGCCATCCCTGTCCTTGTTGGCCATCAGGTAGAATTGCGCAGTTCCGAGACGCTTGATGCCGGTGAAGCCGAGCGTGTAGGAGACGCCGCGCATATCGACCGGATAAGTGTTCGGATCGGCGTATCCCGTGCTCGCCGCCTTGACCATCTCCGCCACCGCAGCCGGGAACCAGCGGATGCCTGGATTGATCACGGCGAAGCCGGCGTCGTAGCGCTGTTCGAGTATCGCGTGGGCTTCGCGGGCCGCCTGATCGAGCAGTGCGACGGTCTTCTGATCCGGATTGAAAGCCTTGCCCTTCTCGATGCCGACGCTCGCGAGCTGGTCGATCATGGCCCGATCGCGATCGAGCCACGGCTCGCTCTGCACCACGCGGTCTAGGCTGCGATAGAAGCTCGCATCGAAGGGAATCGTGGAGTCGAACAGTACGTCGTAGGCGTCAGTGAAATTGGTCTGCGGCGGGTCCTTCGCCTGCGCGAGTGGGTAGACCTTGACCTGCTTGCCGTAGGAGACCGACTTCGCCACGTCGACATCGCCGTGGCTTGCGAGATTGGAGCGCAGCAGTGCGAAGCCGCTGAACGTGTCCGACTGAAGCGAGATGTAGCCCGCGGGCGCGTCGCCCTTGTAACCGGGTGGCAGGATCAAATATTTGCCGCCCTGCCCCTTGTCGGCGCCTTCGGGGCCTGCGTCCTCCAGCGGCATCTGCCACGCCGTGACGATGTTGCCCGCGATCGAGCCGCCTTGCGCGGGCGGAATGTCGATTACGACCGGGCCGTCCTTCACGTTCCAGAACGACATCAGATAGATCGAGTCCGGATTGGGCGTCAGCGTCTGGTTCTTCCAGTTCACCGGCTTCGACCAGTAAATGATCTCGTTCGGCTTTGCCTTGGTCGTCCCAAGCATGGTCTGGAGCATGAGATCGGCATTCACCGCCGGCATGCCCCAGATCATCGCCTCGACTGCGCGACGCTGGATAGCGCGCGCGGCGAGTTCATCCGGCGACAGGCTCTGCGCGTGCGCATTTGCAGCCATCAATGTCATGGCCACGACCCCGGCGAATAAATGCCTCATGACAACCTCCATCTGTTCGCCGTTCAGCTCACCGGCTTCGGCTCTGGGAATTTCCACTTGCCGTTCAGGATTTCGGGGCGCGGCCGGTAGAGTCGGACCGTGTAATTCCAGCCCTTCATGATCGGCAGGCAGTTCGGGATCTTGCCGTCGCAGCCGCCGAACTGGACCACCGTGGAACCATCGGCTGATTTCGCCGCCGTCAGATTGTTGAGCGAGTAAGCGTTGTAGGGGTTTTTCTCGAAGTAGCCCTCGGCGTTGTAGAGACTGATCGACCAGAAACCGTCGACCGGCACATTGCCGGAAACGGCCAGCCTGTAGACCGTGTTGCCGTCGTTCTTCTCGGGGGTGACGCTGAGATACGTGGCGTCCTTGTCGGGATTACCGCCCCACCCTGCGGCGGTCCCGATCAGATGTCTGACCGGATCGACCTGTCCCTTGGCACCAAAAGCATTCTTGAAACCGGTCGTGGTCGAAGACAACACGAGAAGGGCATCCCGCACTTTCTTCTGGCTGGTTGCGTCCCAGCTCGGGATCTCGAACTTGCCTGAGGTCTTCTGGCTGATCGTGACGGCGTCCTGGAGCGCGTGGACTTTCTCGACGTCCTTCGGATCGCTCGGATCGACCAGGGTCCGCAGCGCCACCAACACATAGCGTGTTCCAACCTTGTCTTTGTCGAACGCATAGCGGCCCGCGCCGTACTCGACCTTGCCGACGACATAGTGATCCTCGTTGATCACCTGCATCGAGCGGAACCGCTTGCCGGCATCCGGCAACGTGATCATTGCCGGTCCGGCATCAAGATCGAATACGACCGACGAGTACAGCGTGTCGCGATTTGACCGGATCACACCCTGCTTATCGATCTGCATCGGCTCGCGATGGTGAAACAGCTTACCGGTGCCGCCGGCATCCTTGACGGCGTTGCCGAGATAAAGATCGGACTCCGCGCGAGCAAAATTGTCGACCGTCACCGGCATCGGCGACTGCGCATATGCGGTGGACGTGAGTAAGAGTATCGAAACCGTCAGCACTGCTCTCTTCATGTGTCCCCTCGCCTAGAACGGATTGACGTAATTCAGGATCGCGACCTGCCGCAGGATGACGCGGCGCACGACGTGGGTTGGCTTGGCGTGGTCGGTGTAGATCGCAGCCGTCCCGGCGCTGCCGGCCGGCAACCGCTTGACGAACTCGGCATCCTCAAGCCTCACGCGTACGACGAAGGGGGCCGCCTCGATCGCGCGTGGCGCGACGGCGGTTCCCGATGTCTGCGTCTGCCCTGGCGCGATCGCCTGGAGCACGCTCTCGACCTTGCCGGCAAAAATCCGCCCTGGCGCGAATTTGAAGGTGGCCTCGACCTCCTGCCCCTGCGCAACGTAGCGCGCGTCGATCTGGTTGATCTCGACGCCGATGATGGTGTTGGACGTATCGATGAACGCCATCACCGGCGACAGCGGCAGGTTGGCGACGCGCGCGCCCTTGCGCAGCGCGAGGTTGGTGACGTAGCCGTCGCTAGGTGCGCGCACGACGGTCTTGTCGAGATTCCATTGTGCGGCCTCGAGCTGGCCGGAAAGCTGGTCGGCCTCCGATTGCCGCTGCTCGACGTCGAAGCCGCGGCCGGCGTCCCGCTCGAACAGCTGCGTCATCTGGCCGAGGCGTGTCCTGGCGAGCTTGAATTGGGCATCGATCGCCTTGACCTGCGCGGCGTAGGGCGTCGGATCGATCTTGAAGAGGACATCGCCGGATTTGAGTGGGACGTTGGCGACGACGGGGACGTCCGTCACTTCGCCGGCGACATCGGGCACGATCGAGACGGCGTTGCGGACGACCAGCGCGCTTCCTTGCGGCGCGCCCCATCCCATCGGAATGAAGAGGCAGATCAGGACGATCGCCATGACGATGAAAGGCGACGCCTTCCAGAACAGGTTGAAGCGAACGACGCCAAAGTGCACCAGCAGGAACAGAAGCACCAGGTAGGTATTGAGGATCGCGACGGCCATCACGCATCTCCTGACTTACGTGCTGGCACGTCGAGATAGGCCCAGATGACGGCGATCGGCCACAATGCGAAGCCGAAGAACAGCGTGATCCAGCCGGCCACAGTCACCGCCTGCGCGTGAGGATGATTGCGCGACTTCGCGATATGCCCGGGCAGCCAGCCGGCAATGCAGACCACGCCGATCGCGCTGGCGAGCAGGATCACCAGCACGATCCAGGCGAAGATGTCGTAACCACTCATGGCGACCGCCTTATCGCGTCAGTGACGCGCCTTCACTGGCAGTAGTCCCAGAAGCCCTGCGTGCGGGACGGATCGGTGTAGTACCAGCACATCCCCGGCGCGGGCGCCGCACCCGCCCAGGCGGCAGCCGTAGCTGCAGTCACGAAACCGATCGCCGCACCGGCCGCGATCGCGCCGCCTCTCGGCCAGCCATACCAGCCGGGCCGCGCCCACCCGCCGCGGCCCGCGACCGCGGTGGTGTGGCGAACCGCAACGTTGCCTCGTGGTCCCCTAACGGCCGTGGTGCCGCGATAGGCGCCGCCACGCGGCCCGACCGCGGCTCCGCCGCGGTGAACAACGGCGCCGCCGCGCGGGCCAACCGCTGCACCACCACGACGGCCGGCGGCGCGGACTTCGATGAGATCGGGTGATCCAATTGCGTCCAGATGGATTGCCGCGGGTTGAAGAGGCGCCGCCGACACTACTCCAGCCGGTAGAGAAACGCCGGTTGCCAGTGTCAGCAAGCAGCTCGTCAACCGGACAGTGCGCATATGCCCAAACATCTCGATACCTCCTGATATTCTTCTTTGTTGATCAAGTTTCTCGTCGCGATCTTCTTCGTCGTTGCGATGCCCCGTCCTCCCGCGGTCGAACGCGATCCCGCACCACGTTGTGACATGCGCGACGAAGTCGGTGCTTGCTGTCTTCGCCGCGCTGTCGTTCGTGACGCTCCCGTTACTGTGGCTTCAGGCGTTCGATCTCACCAAGCCGCTTCAAAGCCGCCTGCTGTCGGAGCAAGCCGTAATTGATGCCGCTCGCATTCAGCGAGCTGCCCTCCTGGAAGGGGAAGTCGTTGAAGTCGGCGAAAAACTCCTTGATCTTCCCTTGAACGGGCACAATCAGCCACATATTCTGAGCCAGGAACTGGATGGCTCCTCCGCCTTCCTCCATGCCTCGCTCGTAAGGATCCATGCGCAAGTTTGCGATCAGAGCCCATGAGGGCACTTCGCGGGTCGCAGTTGCGATGTTTCCCTTGGAAGCTATTGCAAAGCTCAGCTTCCAATCGTTCCACCTGATGGCGTTGAGATTGCCGCCCTGATCGAAGTAGTAGAGCGAATCCCGCGGCGGCGTCGTTGTCTCACCCTTGAAAAAGGGCAGGAAGTTATAGCCGTCGAGATGAACCTTGAAGCTTTTCCCGCTGGCGGTGAATCCCGCCTTCATCTTCTCCTTGATGTCTGGGATTCCGGCTGCTGCACAGAGCGTGGGGAACCAATCGATCAGCGAGATGATCTCGTTGTACTGGGTGCCGGGTTGCACGACGCCCGGCCACCGCACCATCATCGGAATGCGCATGCCACCTTCCCAGGTGGTGCCCTTTTCTCCATGGAAAGGCGTTTGCGCGCCGTCGGGCCACAGAGCAAGCTCGGCGCCGTTGTCGGTGGTGTAGAGGACGATGGTGTTGTCGGCGATGCCGAGGTCGTCGAGTTGCTTAAGCAGCTCGCCTACCATGCCATCATGTTCCACCATGCCGTCGGCATGGATGCCCTTGCCGGTCTTGCCGAGCGACTCCTTCTTGAGATGCGTGAAGACGTGCATTCGGGTCGAATTGAACCAGACGAAGAACGGTTTGTCCGCCCTTGCCTGCCGGCCAATGAAGTCCTTGGCGGCGCCCAGGAACTCCTCGTCAACCGTCGGCATTCGCGCGGTGTTCAGAGGTCCCGTGTCCTCGATCTTTCCGTCCGCGGTTGATTTGATCACGCCCCGCGGCCCGAACTGCTTCCGGAAGTTGGGATCCTTCGGATAGAAGTAGCCTTCCGGCTCCTCCTCCGCATTGAGGTGATAGAGATTGCCGAAGAATTCGTCGAAGCCGTGCTTGGTTGGTAGATGCTCGTCGCGGTCGCCGAGATGGTTCTTGCCAAACTGGCCAGTGGCGTAGCCCTGCGTCTTCATCACGTCGGCGATCGTCGGCATCCAATCCTGAATGCCATGGGGATCGCCGGGCATGCCGATGGTGAGGAGGCCGGTCCGGAACGGCTCCTGGCCCAGGATGAACGAGGCGCGGCCGGCGGTGCAGCTTTGCTGACCGTAGGAGTCGGTGAAGATGGCTCCTTCGCGCGCGATGCGGTCGATGTTGGGCGTGCGATAGCCCATCATTCCCATGGTATAGGCGCTGATCTGGGGAATGCCGATGTCGTCGCCGAAAATGACGAGAATGTTGGGCTTGCGGCCCGCAGCCGGCGCCGCCGAAGGGGCTGCCTTCTGAGCCTGTGCCAGCGCCTGCGATGTCAGCGCTGCTGTTGCGACGATCGACGATGTGCCAAGCAGCACGGCGCGGCGATGAATCGCCGCATGGTCGCCACGGGCGGAATCGGCAACGGCATTATCCTGCTTCTTCGTCTCGTTGGTCATTCGACGCTCCCTGATTTATTCGATCTTGGTTGTCGTGGATGAGGGCGAATCTAGATCGTCCGTTCCGTCTGAGTGACCTCCTGTGTTTTGCTTACCTCGCGGGCTTTCGATACGCGGCGACCTTCGGGGTCCCGAGCGGGTTTAAACGCGGGGGCAGGCCTGTCGTGGCCCGGCTTCTGACGCGCGGGCGAAGCCTACGGCGGGCGGCGACCAATTGGTGCAGCAGCCGGCGTGGCGACCAATGAGCCAGATTGTGCCGATTTCCGAACAACTCGCTCTCGATCGCATCAAGCTGGCGGTCGAGCTCCGGATCGCGTGCGATGGCCTTGAAAGCTCCGGCCGTGATTGGAGGCTGCGTCGCGTTGAGATGCGACAGCCATTCAAGGAGTGCGTAATAAGACACCTTTGCGTCGCGATGGCGGATCGCGCGGCGCAGCCGGCTGAAAGCAAACGCCTCCGACTGAAGATAAGCCTGGTGCCGACGATGAAGACCGGCTGCGACGCGGCGTGCGACACGAGGCGCAAACCAAGCGACCCCCGCGGCAATGGCCGCCAGGAGCAGCACTGTCATCCAGTTGTCGACGATAAAGTCGACGACGCTATCCCACATCCACCCCTGGCCCGATCGGCTCAAGGAAGCCGAATCTGTCGCCGCCGAGGTCAAGATTCCCTTGAGAGGCACGGCCTCGAGGCGAGCCTGCTCGACCTTGCCGCTACCGACATTCCACCAACCGATATCGACGGACGGCAGCGAATAGTCACCTGCCCGCTCCACCATATACGTTGCGGAATCGACGCGGGTCGACGTCATGACGTCGGAGCGCCCGTCGACCTTGTCCTCGAGTGTCGGCTGCGCCGGATAAAGCTTCAAGCCATCGACAGACGGGAATTGCTGAGGCGGCAGCAGCATCGCCGGCGTGCCTTCCGCCCGGATCGTGATGGTTCGCGTCACGGCGTCACCGGCCTTGAGCGGGTCGGACGAACGCTTGACGTCCTGCTCGGCGGTCAGGCTGTTGGCCGATACGAACGGGCGAAGCGCGCTCGCCGCGCCCGGAATGAATGCTTCGAACGATACATGTGGCAGCGCGAGAGCCACCTCACGCGCGGCTGGTGGCTCGGCCGCATATATGATCCTGACGCTCTGGCCGGCGACGGCGTAGGAGCCCGGCTCCTGCGGCGAGATCGCATATTCGAAGCGCACGCCGGCATAAGGCAGGCCATCCCGCTGCTCGCTGGTATTGACGCTCTGCAATTGCCGCGTCACCGCGTTGCGTACCTGAAAATCCGGCAGTTCGGGCGGCGACGTCATGTAGTTTGGCGCGAGGACCAGGACACTCAGCGTGATCTTCTGTCCGACCACCACTCGCTGGGGAGCGATCGTCACCTGCACAATCGGCGCGAGTGCCACCGATTGCTGAGCATACGCGGCCTGTGGCGGCGGCATGCCGCCGAGCAGCAACGCGATGAAGCCGATCCAAATTCTCATTGCGACGCCCTCCCCTGAACCGGAGTGGCTGCCTGGATCGCAAATTTGAGTTTGAGGAAATCCTCGGGCGAGGTCTGGACCTGGCGCATCCAGGCTTCGGCGGCGCCGGCGGTGGTGACATCCTGCGGTGTAACCGTGATCTTCTTGCCGCCTTTCTGATTGGGATCGACGCGCATTTCGTCGGCATTCTCATCCGGCGGCGCAGGGTCATCCTGCTCCTGCTTGCGGCGTTTGGCTTCGCGCGCATCCAGAGCCGCCTGAACTATGGCGCGGTTTGTCTTCACCGCGACGTTGCCCGGCTGCGCTTTGAGAACCTCGTCATAGGTCTTGAGTGCTTTCTCATAAGCGTGGTTCTGCGCTTGCGCGTTGCCCAGCGCGAATTGTCCCTCCAGAGTCTCAACGCGCGAGAATTCCTCCGCAGCGACGAGAAAATCGTACGCGCGGTAGGCCGAGATGCCGCGCCACATCGGATCGGTGAATATTGTTTTCGCAGCGGCATAGTCGCCGCGGTCAAATGCAAGCCGTCCCTGCTGATCCGGCGTCAGCCACAGATTGGCGAAGCGCGACGACTCCTCGGCTCTCGAGGCGCTGGCGTGCGTCACGATGAAGAGAGCCAGGACCCACGCCACTGTCGTACCGCGCCGGAACCAGAGCAGACTTAACAGCGCCAGCGGCGGCAGCAGCCAATAGCCTTCATCCCGCCATTGCGTGCCGAACGTATCGCCCTGGGCGGCCTGGAAACGCGTCTCGATCCGGCGCTCCAGTCGTACGATGTCCGAGCCGTCGATACTGACCCGGATGACGTCCGCGCCGGCCGGCAGCGCCGATGTGTCTGGGCTGACCGCGAATATGACGAGACCATTGCGGCCGGCCGCCTGCCGGACCGTGGCCGCATCCGCGGTCCCGAGATCGTCCGCGACCAGCAGGACCGTTCCGGGGACCGGTTCGGCCGCCAGGGCGTCCGCCGCCAACGCGACGGCAACCGCGACGTTCTTGCCATCTGCCGGCATCAACCCCGGTTCAAGCGCCGCCAGAAAAGGCTCGATCACGGAGCGGTCGTCGGTCGGCGGCATCACCAGATGCGCGGTACCCGCAAAGGCCACAAGCCCGGTCCTGGCGCCAGCGCGTGCCACGAGTAGATCCCTGATCTTCTGTTTTGCACGTTCGAGGCGCGAGGGTGCCACATCGGTCTCGTTCATCGACGATCCGACTGCGAGCGCAATCATCAACGGCGCCTTGTCCTCGACAAAGGGCGGAAGCTCACGGCGCCATGTCGGTCCGGATAGACCGATGATGCCAAGCATCATGCCGGCCGCCACTAGATAGAGCGGGTTGATTTGGCGCCCTCGTTCCGGTCGCACGATGAGATGCGTCAGCAGATGCGGAGCGATCACGCCGCCCCATTGAGCGCGCACATCCTGCCGGCGAAGCAGTACCGCAAACACGACAGCGAACGGGATCAGCGCGAGCAGCCAGAGCGGGCGCAGAAGATGGAAGGACATCGCGGCTGCATCACGCATTGCCGACGCCCCGCATCCGGTGCCATCCGCTGCTGAGCAAGAGCGCGAGCCACAAAAGCAGACCAATTGCGACAGCCCCGCCAAGTGGCCATTGAAACAGCAGCAGCTTCGGTCGCCAGGACAAGGTCTGAAGCTTGGCCGGCGCGAGGCGGTCGATATCGGCATAGATCGCCTGCAACTGCGCACCATTCTCGGCGCGGAAGAAATGCCCTCCGGTGGTGTCTGCGACATGCTGCAAGACGCCAAGGTCGACGCGGTTCTCACCCGAGGCAGTGGGATCGCCGACGCCGATCGTGTAGACCGTGACATCGTTCTGATGGGCAATATCGGCGGCGTGCGCGGGCGGTACCCGGCTCGCCGTATCGTTGCCGTCGGTCAGCAGGATCATGAGTTTCTGCTTCGTCGCGCTGGCCGCAAACGTCTTGATGGCGAGCCCGATAGTGTCGCCAATCGCCGTCTGCTGCCCGGCCATGCCGACCCCTGCCTGATCGAGCAATTGCTGCGCTGTCGAGATATCTTGCGTGAAGGGCACCTGCACGTAGGCCTTCGTGCCGAACAGGATCAGGGCGACACGGTCGCCCTTGCGGCGGGCGATGAAGTCTTTGACCACGCGCTTGACGCCGTCGAGACGGGAGAGCGTCGTGCCGTCCGGCGCCTTGAAGTCGCGCTGGTCCATCGATCCCGAGATGTCAATCGCGAGGATCAGATCGCGCGCGGAGACCTCACGCGTCACGGCATCGCCGACCCATTGCGGCCGGGCAAGCGCCACGACCAGCAGCGTCCAGATGGCGACTGCCGCGACCATCTGGACAGCGCGGCGTTCGACAACGACTGCGCCCCGCTGTGGCGTCTGTCCGGTTGCCACCGCCAGCCTGTCGAAGAACGGCACCTGGATCGACGCCTGTCGCGCCCGGTATGGCGGCAGCAGCCACCACGCCAGGACTGGCAGCGGCAACAGCAGAAGCAACCATGGCCAGGCGAATTCAAGCATGATGCCCCCTGATCCAGCGGCGCACGAGACGGACCAGCGATTGCAGCTCGGCGCCATCGGGCGGAATCTGCCGATAAGGACCACTCGCGAGCAGCTGGCCCACGCCGTGAGAAAACTCCTCGCCTCCATAGCTGCGATCGAGGAAGGCCAGCCATGCCGGCCCGACCAGTGGCGCCACTCGCTCGCGCGGAAAGGCCGCGAGCGCCGTGCGCCGCACCAGCAAGGTCAGCTTCGACAACAGCTCCGACGGCACCGAATTTCGCGCATGCTCGATGCTATCAAGCTCCGCGAGTGCTTCGCGGCGATAGCGGTTGACACGGCGCAGATGCGCCACGCGCCACACGGTAGCGCAGATGGCCGCGAGCAGCAGGGCGATCGCAAGCCTCGCCTCCCAGGTCTGTGGCCAGAGGCTGACCTCGCGCGGCAGCGGGAAGTCGATCAGGCCGGCCACCGGGTCGGAAGTCACGGATGTAGCCTCAGCCAAGGGCCGCCTCCGTCTGGTTATGCGGGGCCGCGCGGCCACGACCGGCTGGCAAACCACCAAGAAGACGCCGAAGCTGCGCAGCGGTGTCCTCCGCCGCGCTCAGCGGCAGCACGGGAATGCCGAGCTCGCGCGTCCAGTCGAAGATGCCCTTCAGGCGGTCCCGAGTGAGCTGCGATACGCTCTTGCGGACACTGTCGCGGCCGACATCGAGCCTGATCTGCAACTCGCCATCGGTCACGGTCATACTGGCTGACGGTGGCAGATCGCTTTGTAGGGGATCATGGACCATCGCAGCGACGACATCATTGTGCCGCGCCAGCGCGGCGACCATATCGCGCGTTGCAGCGTCCGCGCCGTCGAAATCGCTGATGATGATCACGGCGGCATCGTGCGGTGCCCGACGCCTTGCATGATCGAGCGCTGTGTTGAGCATCGTCGGCGCGGACACTAGACCGCGCCCGACGCCGAGCGCTTGGTTCTGCGTGACGACGGCCGCGAGGATCTGGAGCACGGTCGCCCTGCTACGACGCGCCCTCACCTCGATGAAGTCTCGATCGTTGAACACGACGGCGCCGACGCGATCGCCGACGCCTAGCACCCGCCACGCCCCGATCGCTGCGGCCTCGGCCGCCGTCACCGATTTCATCGCATGCCGGCTGCCGAAGAACATCGACAGGCGCTGGTCCACCACCAGGATCGTCTGCCTGTCGCGCTCCTCGTTGAACACCCGGATATGGGGCTTGCGCAGGCGCGCCGTCACCTTCCAGTCGATCGAGCGGACGTCGTCGCCGGGACGATAGTCCCTGATCTCCTCGAAGTTCAGGCCCCGGCCCCGCATGCGGGACGCAAAGCGGCCGGACAAAAGGCTATGCACGGGTTGGCGCGGAAGGAAGGAGACCTTGCGTCCGCGATGTTCGAGCGCGATCAATTCGTGAAGACCGACATAGACACCTGGCATATTGGCTGATGTCTCGGTCATGACGGCCTCAGGCTGCTGCAACCAGCTCGGTCATCTTGTCGATCACCTGATCGGGCGTAACGCCCTGCGAAACTGCCTCGTAGCTGAGGATGATCCGGTGGCGCAGGCAGTCGTGGATCACCGCGCGCACGTGGTCGGGCGTCACGAAATCGTATTCATCGAGCCAGGCGCGAGTTCGCGCGCAACGATCGAGCGCCAGGCTGCCGCGCGGGCTGGCGCCGACCTGGATCCATTTGCTCAGCGGTTCGCCATAGCGCCCGGGAAAGCGCGTCGCGTAGATCGCGTCGACAATGTACTTCTGAACGAGGTCCGAGACGAAGATGCCGTCGATCTCACCACGTGCGTCCAGGATCGCCTGTTGCGGGATCGGCGGCGGCACCGAGTTGTGGTCGTTCGGTGCTTGCGCGTTCTCGGCGCGATTGAGCCGGATGATCTCGCCTTCGGATGCCTCGTCGGGATAGGTGATGACGACATGCATCAGGAAACGGTCGAGCTGCGCTTCGGGAAGCGAATAGGTGCCTTCCTGCTCGATCGGGTTCTCGGTCGCGAGCACCATGAACAGGTCCGGCATCTTGTAGGTCTTGCCGGCAACCGTGACCTGGCGCTCCTCCATGGCCTCTAGCAGCGCGGACTGCACCTTCGCCGGAGCGCGGTTGATCTCGTCAGCCAGCACAAGGTTGGCGAAGATCGGTCCCTTCTGGAACTGAAACTGGCCGCCCTTGTCGGTCTGGACGTAGATCTCGGCGCCAGTCACGTCCGACGGCAGTAGGTCGGGCGTGAACTGCACGCGCGACAGATCGGCGGCGAGGTTCTTCGCCAGCGTCTTGACCGCGCGGGTCTTGGCCAGCCCCGGGAGACTCTCAATGAGCAGATTACCGTTGGCCAGGAGGCCAATCAGCATGCTCTCGACCAGATGATCCTGCCCCAGTACGGACTTTCCGATCCGTGACTTCAGTTCCAACACGGCGTCGCGGGCGGGCGAGCTCTTGGAGGATTTTGGCTCTGTCACAGCTTTCAACTGGTTCATGCGAAGATCGGCGTTGCTGTCGATAAGAAGGAGCCCTGCCGCCTGACTCAGCGGGGCTCATGTGCTTGTCGCGCTATTTCGGTGCCGTCTTGTCGAGCGTTTTCATCAGCCCCTCGACCATCTGGTCGATGCTGAAGCTCGCGGAGCGCTGGCTCGGCGGATAGTCCTTGAAGGTCTGGAGAAACGGCGCCACCCGCCAGGTACCGTACTGGATCAGATAAGCATTCTTGGCGAGCCAGTCGTAGTACTGGTCGGAGACCACGTCGGCCCGCTCGAACGGGTCCATCCGCAGGTTGAAGACCTTCGGCGCCCGCAGACAGGTGAACGGATTGGCCCAGACTTCGAATCCGCCGGGCTTGCGCTGCTCGCAGAACACGATCTTGAAGTCGCCGTAGCGATAGGCAACGACTTCGCCATCATCATTGAGATAGTAGAAATCGTTGCGAGCCGACTTGCCCTGCCCCGTCAGTAGCGGCAATTGGTTGTATCCATCGAGATGCACCTTGGCGGACTTGCCATTGAGGCTCGTTCCCTTCAGCAGCCGGTCCTTGATGTCGGTATCGCCGGCTGCAGCCAGCAGGGTCGGGAACCAATCAAGACCCGACATCATCTCGTTGGAGACGTCGCCGGCCTTGATGCGGCCGGGCCAACGAACCATGGCCGGCACACGGAATGCGCCTTCCCAGTTGGTGTCCTTTTCGCTGCGGAACGGTGTCGTTGCGGCATCCGGCCAAGACCATTGGTTCGGGCCGTTGTCGGTGGTGTAGACGACAATCGTATTGTTGGCGATGCCGAGCTCGTCGAGCGTCTTCAAGAGCTTGCCGACATCCCCGTCATGCTCGATCATGCCGTCCGCATAATCGTTGCCAGGCATGCCGCTCTGTCCCTGCATGGACGCACGCACATGGGTGAAGGCGTGCATGCGGGTCGTGTTCATCCAGGTGAAGAACGGCTTATTCGCCCTCGCCTGCCGCTGCATGAAGTCAATCGCGGCCGCCGTCGTCTCGTCGTCGACCGTCTCCATCCGCTTTCTATTGAGCGGACCGGTGTCCTCGATCTTCCCGTCGGCGGATGCCTTGAGCACGCCGCGCGGGCTGTTGCTCTTGGTGAACGTGGTATCGTTCTTGGGATAATACGGGCGCTCCGGCTCCTCCTCGGCATTGAGGTGGTAGAGGTTGCCGAAGAACTCGTCAAAGCCGTGCTTGGTGGGGAGATACTCGTCCCGATCGCCGAGATGGTTCTTGCCGAATTGACCGGTCGCGTAGCCGAGCGGCTTGAGCGCCTGCGCGATGGTCACGTCGCGATCTTGCAAGCCAACTGGCGCGCCGGGGATACCGACCTTGCATAAGCCAGTGCGCAAGCAGACCTGTCCGGTGATGAACGTGGAGCGGCCGGCCGTGCAACTGTTCTCCGCATAGTAGTCGGTGAACATCATCCCTTCATTAGCGATACGATCAATGTTCGGCGTCTTGTAACCCACGACCCCGCGCGTATAGGCGCTGATGTTGGACTGGCCGATGTCGTCACCAAAGATGACGAGGATGTTGGGCTTTGCCGTACTGGGCTGCTGAGCAACTGCGGGCGATCTGACAAGGGGGGACAGGCTCGTCGCGATCAGGGCCGCTGCGAACAGACCACGAAGCAGCGGTCTCCGACCGCTGTCGATCGGATTTGCTTTGGCGTCGGCCTTGTCTTTGACGTCGTGGCTCATGTGACATTCCCTACGTGGCCGAAGGCCCTTTACGATAGTGGAGACTCGGGTGACCGCACCACGCACCTGAATCCGACATGGCTGGTCGAGGTGTCGATCGGCTCGGCGTGGCGCGCGGCTGGGCGGTAGCGGCGGCAGTAGTTCGGCGCACAGAGATGCGAGCCACCCTTCAAGACTTTGCGCGGGATGCGGATGTCGGGTTGACATGGATCAAAGCTCGCCTCCTCGCGGCCGCCGCGCGGATTTCTGGGAATGCAGCAAGGCTTCGCAGCCTCGGCGGCGTGCCGCGCCGACCACCAGTCCGAGGTCCACTCCCAGACATTGCCGATCATGTCGTGGAGGCCGTAGCCGTTCGGCGGGAAGGCCATCACCGGCGAAGTACGCTCGAACCCATCCTCGCCGAGATTCTGGACGGGGAAATTGCCCTGCCAGATGTTGGCCATGTGCTTGCCGCCGGGCATCAGCGCATCGCCCCAGGCGAACTCCTCGCCGTCGAGGCCGCCGCGCGCGGCGAACTCCCATTCCGCTTCCGTCGGCAGCTCCTTGCCGGCCCAGCGGGCATAGGCTGCGGCATCGCTATAGGAGACGTGCACGACCGGATGGTCGTCGAGGCCCTTGATGTTGCTGCCGGGGCCGTAAGGATGACGCCAGTTGGCGCCGCGCATGAAGGACCACCATTGGCTCCAGTCGGTGAGGTCGGTGATGCGCGGCAGCGGCGAGAACACCAGCGAGCCTGCGTAGAGCATCTCCTTCAGCGCGCCAGGATAGTCCTTGGGGTCGGGAACGATCTGCGCCTCGGTGACGTGGCCGGTCGCGTTGACGAATTGCTTGAACTGCCGGTTGGTGACGGAGGTGCGGTCGATCCAGAAACCGTCGACGGAGACGCGGTGGCTCGGCGCCTCCTCGGGATAATGATGGTCGGATCCCATACGGAAGGTCCCGCCGGGAATGAAGACCATCTCGCCGGTCTTCACGTCGTCCGGCAACCACTCGCAGTGATCCGTATCCGCCCGCAGCATCGTGGAAACTCCGATACGAGTATTCCACCCGATCCTATGGCGCGGATTTCAGCAGGCGTCGACGAGAGCACATTGCCCGGCATTCTGGACGCATTGTCTGGTCCCCTCTTCTTGGCGCCGAGGGTGCGAGATGGGTGTCGTAGACTTGCGTCAGCATCTCTCCCTCTTTTGCGTACACCGTTCGAGCGAGCGGCAATAACATACCGCCTGACCCACCCCGCAGGTTCGCAGAGCTGTTGTCACCGATATCGCCTAGGTTGAAAATGGTATCCGAAGATTGGATGCCCGTGATGTGCAGTTTGTGCCAGTACGTCCTGCCGATCGGTGAGGCTTAACGACACATGTCGCAAATTCCTCAATCCACAGCGTCATGTGGCGCACAGCTCGCGTCAAATTCTGCGATAATTTACCTCAAAGCGCGAACTCGGACTGTCGTACCCACTTCGCGTTGTAGTGGTGTTTCGCTGCCACCTGCCGCAGAATTGTCGCGCTTGCGTAACAGGGTGGAGCCATGGGCCAATTCCTTCTGGTTGATTCGCGTAAGCTCGACGGCTTCGAAGGTCTTCACCAGGCCGTTCACGGCTCGCACGTCGATGTCATGCAGCTGGGGCGCGGGCGATTGCGCGGATCGCTGTCCCATGTCGGCATCGGCGATTTCTCGCTCAGCATCGGCACCTTCAGCGTCGGCATGCGTACGCAGCGTGTCTCCAGCGACGACAAGCTGATCATCGGGATGCTGCTCGCGGCCGAAGAGCGTGTCACCCACTGGTCTTTCGACATGCGCCTCAACGACGTGCTCGTGATTCCGCCGCTGCTCGAGCATGACGGAATCTTTCACGGTGCATCCGCTTACGCCGCCATGCGCTTCGACATCAACGAGGTCGCATCGCTGTTCGGCGACGAAGCGAGGCTGAGCAATCCCGACACCTGGCGCAGGCGCGACCATTTCCGGGCGGCCCCCGATAGCGGAGCGATCGCCGCACATCGTCTGGTCCGGATCATGTCACATCTGCGCACCTACCGGAGCGGCCTGACGCCCTCGACCGCCGATTTCTGGAAGCGATCGATCGTCGAATGCATGGCGGCCAACGTGATGTCGTCGCTACCGCCCGACGACACCGGCTGGCTGCCTTCGGCAAGGCGGCTGATCCGCCGGGTCGAGGAGTATCTCGACGAGGCCGGCACGCGCCCGGTGCATGTCTCGGAGATCTGCGCCGCTCTCGGGGTGTCGCGCCGCACCCTCCATCGCGCGTTCCAGGAGGTGTTCGGCTTGGGCCCGGTCAGCTTCCTCAGGCACAAGCGGCTGTGTGCGGTTCATTCCATTCTGCATGAGAGCGTTCCGGGCTCGACGACCGTGGCCGCTGTCGCCATGCAGCAGGGCTTCTACGAGCTCGGGCGGTTCTCGCAGTATTACCATGCGATGTTCGGGGAACGTCCGTCGCAGACCCTGGGAGGACGAACTGTCCCTCGCCTGAGGGTTCAACCCTCTGAGCATGAATTATAGGCGCCTGGTTCGGTTGTGCTGGGGGACGGCTATGGTCCGACCGATTCCCTCTCCACCGGCCGACTGCACAGCCGTGCACCGGCGGCCGCGGGCCGTGTTGCGTAATTGCAACGCAGGTAAGGCTTTGAATTTGCTGGATTTTGGCTCCCCGGGCTGGATATTCGTTCGCGTCCATAAAGACAACGTGTCCAATATGAACGAGCAAAAAAGCGGTTATTTCGCAGACGTATAGGGAGGCTCTTGTCCATATCGTCCATAGCGGTTACTGCTAGCGCATACCCCTAAAGAGGGGAAAAAGCGGGGAAGCTAGCGGGGATCGGAAATGGGGAGCCATACCTTAAATGCGCTCACGGTGAAGGCCATAGCGGCGAGCAAATCCGTAAAGCTACGCGATGGCGGTGGTCTCTGGTTGGTCACCAAGGGCAACGGCCGATACTGGATCCTGGACTACCGGTTCGGCGGCAAGCGCCGGGAAATGGGCATCGGGCCATTGCACACTGTAGGGCTCGGAGAGGCGCGCCAGAGGGCAGAGGCAGCCCGCGCCCTACTCCGACGTGGCATTGATCCAATCGCCCACCGGGCCGTTGAGGCGATCAAGGCGGCCAAGGTGTCGGCCGGTGTGATGACCTTCGGCAAATACGCTGACGCTTACATAGACGCCGCCGTGAAGGCCGGTCGGTGGCGGGGCGCCAAGACTGAGGCCGGTTGGCGGAACACCCTCACCAACCACGTAAAGCTGATGCGGGAAAAGGCGGTGGCTGACATCGACGTCCAGGACGTGCTGGCGGCGGTGCGTCCCCTCTGGGGCACCAAGCAGGAGACCGCCGAGAAACTCCGCTGGCGTATTGAGCGTGTGCTGGACGCAGCCAAGGTTGAGGGGCTGCGTAGCGGCGACAATCCTGCTGCGTGGAAGGGCAACCTGGAGCATGTCCTCCACAAGCCGGACGAGTCCACGCGCGGCCATCACGAGGCCCTACCCTACAAGGCCGCGCCCGCCTTCGTGGAGCGCCTGCGCGGCACCCACACGATAACGGCGAGAGCGCTGGAATTCCTTATCCTGACGGCCACCAGAAGCGCCGAGACCCGCCTAGCTGTATTTGATGAGTTTGACCTTGATGCCGCTACGTGGACGATCCCTGCCCCGCGCACGAAGGAACGGAGGGAGCTTCGAGTCCCGCTCTGCGATCGCGCAGTTGGGATCGTGAAGGCGATGAAGGCACAGTCGCTCAATCACATTGTATTCCCAGGCGTGCGCGCCAACCGGCCTATCTCCGATATGACCTTCGGAAAGGTCATCGGTGCCCATGGCGGCGGTGACGCGACCACTCACGGTTTCCGCAGCACCTTCAAGGACTGGGCAACCGAGGAGACCGAGCACGAGAACTACGTTTCGGAGGCCGCGTTGGGCCATGCTGCCGGTGATGCCGTTGAGCGTGCCTACCGGCGGGGGGACGCCCTTAAGAAGCGCCGGGCGCTGATGGATGATTGGGCCGCCTACTGCGCAACCGAACCGCAGAGGTAACTAGGCGCTGCTGTGCGAAAGCTCGCCCTATCGGGAGCGTCCTGGTTCGAGTTCAACCGTTCGGTTTCGAGCCTGCCTATTCCCTTTGGTGCGCCGCGATATATATTCTGCAACCATGGCAACGGAGCCTGACTACTACATCGAGATCATCGATACAGGAACGCGTCCTCATCCTTGGAGATGGGAATTGCGGAGACGCGGCATGCCGATGGGAATCAAAGTCGGTGCTGGCGGTTTTCAGTCACAAATGGCGGCTGAATATGCAGGAAAACAAGCCATCGAGCGCTTCCTGGATGCGCTTTCGAGAGAGGAAAAACGGAAGGGCTAAGGCCGCGTGGCCTAATTGCATCCGCGAATGGTCCTGTTTCGGCCAGTACCCGCGCTCCTGCAGCAAAAGAAAGAAGCCCGCCCCGCTAGTTGCCGCATTGAGAGAAAATGGCGGAATCCTTCGGTAGTAGCTTCACTGTCGTTCAAGTGACCGCGGACGACACAACAACGCAAATTTGGATCGCGCTCGCCAAACCGAGCCAAGCGTTGACGTTGGTGCTCGCCGCCGTTCCTGAGGGTTGGACCGCCGAAGTGTTGAATGTCGCATTGACAGCCGCGCAGCAGCGGATGTTTGAGCAGCTTAACCTGGAGCCCGGTGATGTTCGTAGGGTGGACAAGCCTAAGTAGGCTTGCGCCGTTCGCGCTCAGCGTCGTTCGCCGCCCTTAAAAGCTCTTCGATGTAGGCGGCGATGTCGCCAAGCTCCGCCTGCAACTTGGCTTCGGAAATGCCCTGCCCCTTGGCAGCCTCGACGAGACGCCGCGTGAGTTCCGCCACATCCTGCGACGCGCCCGCAGTCTGGTACTGCTCCACCGCGTGGATGCTGTTCTCCACCCAGAAATCGATAAACTCGCGGGCCTTGTCTGACATGTGACGTTCCCTGCCGGTACAGGGTTAGCGCCGTGCGGCAAATAGAGCAAGTAAAGCGCCCACTCTCGCGAGTGAGGCGCCTACGGCGGAAAGATCGCTGCGGCGCTGAACGGCGGGAAGTAGAGCGCCCAACCCCAATTCAGATTTAATTCGCCCCCTAACGCAGGCGAAGCTGGAGGGGTGACTGGCCACACCCCTCCTAACGGGGCGCTTCAGCTCGTCTGTGCATATTTTTCCCGGGTTGTGGATACTCGCGCGCGCAAGCTGTTGATCTCGCGCACTGGTTGCTATTGGATGTGCCTACATTTTGGGCCGGGGGCTTTCACATGTGTAAAATTGCGATTGCGGCGCTTTGCGCCGCGCTGGGCGGCTGCGCCGCAGCGCCAAAAACGGGTTGGGTGCGCGTCGACGGACAGTCCGCCCGCGAAAATCCGGTTCTCGCAACGCAGTTCGAGGTGGACAGAACCTCATGTCTTGGCGAGCGCAACAAGGCGGCTCTGTCCGGCGTCACCGTCGCTGGCGGTGGATTGGCGGGAGCTATAGCAGCCCAAGAGCGAACTAACGCCGCCGATACTGTCGGCCAGGGTTGCATGGCCGAGAAGGGCTATCTCCTCGTCAACGAGGAAGAGGCCGACGCCAAGCGCGCGGAGTTGGCAAGGGTTGCTGAGTTGAAGAAGCAGCAAGAGGCTGCAGCACTGGCGCCCTCCCCTAAACCAAAGAAGCCGTCCGCTGCAACGAAACCATCGAGCTAGCGCGAGTAGTTGCGGCGCATCGTGTTGCGCTCCCCTTAGGTCCGCGACTGACAGGGCTCGTTATCTAGGAGACTAACTTGGCTTTTCAGATCCTGTCATTATCCGGTGGGGGCTTCATGGGTCTCTACACAGCATGCGTTCTGGCCGAACTCGAAGAGGAGATCGGCGGCCCCATTGCACGATGTTTCGATCTGATCGCCGGCACCTCAATCGGCGGCATAATCGCCTTAGGTCTCGCTGCAGAGGTGCAGGCTGGGGCGATAAGAAATGCCATTGCTGTGGATGGCCCGAAGATATTTTCACGCAAGCCGCCCCCTCAAAGCAATCTGGCGAAACGCTTGTCCCTAATGTCGAACGCGCGCCATGCAAAATACCGCGCAGCAAAGCTGCGGGCAACGATCACGAGCATCATCGACGAAAAGAAAAAGATCGGACACCTCCAGCATCGCGTCATGGTTCCCGCTGTCAATCTCACGAAGGGATCACCTCAGGTATTCAAAACCGACCACCACCCGTCGTTTCATCGAGACTGGAAGGTGCCTGTGGTCGATGTCGCGCTCGCCACATCCGCAGCGCCGACGTTCTTTCCACTTCATCAAATCCGCGGCGAGCTATTCGCTGACGGAGGGCTTTACGCAAACTCCCCGGACCATCTTGCGCTCCACGAGGCCGAGTATTTTCTTGAACAGCCCCTTAAAGACATTTCGATCTTGAGCATCGGTACAACCACATCACGCTTTTCGTTTTCGAATTCGGGAGAGATCGATCTCGGTTGGATGGGATGGATGGAAAACCAGCGCCTGCCGCGAGTGATGATATCGGCTCAGCAGTTGAACACCGACGCTATGATTGGGCATCGCCTTAAAGCCCGATACCTGAGAATCGATCATGACCAGTCGCCCGAGCAGGAACGAAAGCTAGCCCTGGACTGCGCAAGCCCGGGAGCAATTGACGATCTCCGAGCGCTTGCCGAGGCATCGGTTCGTGAGAACCTCGGGAAAGGTCCGCTACAATCGTTTCTCCAGCACACGGCGCCCCCTGCAACTTTCTACAACAGAAGGGATTTGTGATGGGCATCGCCGCAAGTCTCTTCTACAACTCCGATGACACAGAGAATTGTCTTGATTGGCGGGTGCGTCCCTCGGACGAACAGTACGACACCCAGAAAGAGCGCTGGAACGATCTCGCCGAGCATTTGAAGGAGGATCTTGCCAAACGCTCCGATTGCCGAATGTCCTCTTGGCTGCAGGGATCGTACAAGTTCGGCACTCAGGTTCGACCTGCGAGCCTAAACGACGAGTTCGACATCGATCTTGGTGTCTATTTCATATGGTCCGGTCAGCCGGAAGACGGCGACCACGATCCGACCGACCTAAAGGGCTTCGTTCAAGCTAGCCTTGCTGATTACGTTGACGACGAGACCAACGATGCGAGCGGCATCGATGAACCGCGAGCGAAATGCAGCCGCGTCCATTTCGATCACAATTTTCATATCGACGTACCGGCCTATCATCTTGATGACGGCCGGGACGCACGATCGCTAGCAACATCTGAGAACAAGTGGGAAAATAGCGATCCGAAGGCAATCTACGCCTGGTGGAAGGTGATCACAGGACAAGCCGACAGGGCCAGGTGCCGGCGAATGGTTCGGTATCTTAAGATGTGGGCTGCTCTAAAAATCGATGCCGATGGCCGTCCATCGTCGATCTTGATCACGGTGCTTGTAGCAGACGCTTTTGACGGTCTGGACCGTGATCAATTCACCGGCGACGACGAATTTCTGCGCGAAGTCGTATCCGAGATCGCATCTCGACTACGCGATGACGACGAAGTTCAAAATCCGGCCAATACGAAAGAAAATCTGAATCGTTTGAACGGCGAACAATCGACCGCGCTCGTTCATAAGTTCGATGAACTGCTGTCGATCGCCGATCGAGCTTTGGCTGCGTCAACGAAGGCCGCGAGCGCTGAAATATGGTCTCAGGCGTTTGATCACTTCTTTCCGGTGCCGGAAGACGATGAGGAGGAGGCTGTGCTGAAGGACCACAGCCGAGCACTTGCCACCATCCAGTTCAATCCTATTGTCTCCGTCCATGCTTCGACTGGCAGACACAGCTACCAAGGCATCGATCGCATCGGGCCTATCCCTAAGGGTTGCGACATCACATTCACGTTGGCAAATGCGCACCAATTGCCGCCGGGAGCGATCGTCAGCTGGATGGTCCGAAACTCAGGCAAGGAAGCCGAACTTCAAAACGACCTTGGTCATAGGGTCGGGACAGGGCTTACCGTATCGCGCGAGTCAGAGTATCGCGGCACGCATCACATGGATGTCGCGGTCCATCTGAATGGCCTGCTCATCGGGCGAAAGCGTATCCCTGTCGAAATCACCGGAATGGGCGTCCCCAAGCGTAATCCTCCTCGGCCGGCGTGGACTAAGTTCAGACGATGAAGGGTACACTCGCCTTGCCAACCCCGCGAGTTACGATGGTATGCCGGCGAAAACCACTAACCACGCATTCCGTTAAGAGTGCCGGCTCACTCTCCCGAGTCCGCCGGATGGTTTTCGCCAAGTCCGGCTGTCGATGCGCATCAACTGTGGTCTATGCCGCGCGATCTCAACATCGGAGTCGTCGACCACGATTACGACGGTGCCGCTCGCTTGATCGTAGTCGGGATCGCCGCCAATCTCGCGTGCGATCCGTGCGCCGTATTGGACAGCTAGTTCAGCAGAGCGAAATAGCTCCCCCACATCGTCCGCCTGTGTCTCTCCGTTGTGGAAAATCGGGAAGTAGTAACGTCGCACAGCCGCGGCCCTCGTCCTTTAGCCGTGATCATGCCCACATCTCGGAAGCGGCGCACCTGTCAAAACCGACAGGGTCCCTCGTACAGCAGCGTTAGCAAACGGCGTCTGTACTCCTCCACCACGCAGAGAATCCTCACTTTGCGCGCCTGACTGGGGCTGGCTGAATGCTACGCCCCCGGCCCTCCGTCGGTCGGTGCTTAAGGGCAGAAGCGGACATCAGCCAGCCGACAATCTTCGCTGAAACCGTAGAAATGACCCGAAGCGGAAGATGTGTTGGTCACCTAATCGCCGTGTGCCAGTGCGTTCAAGCGACGACTTCGATGACGCCCATCATGCCTTTGTCTTCGTGATCGACTGCATGACAATGATACACAAATCGACCGACGATTACTGGATCGGTGAACGGAATGACGACCTTGAGCAAGCCAGGCCCTTGGTCCGTTGCCGGCGGTACTGAAAAAGTGTCCCGCAGACTATCATCGTGCCAAGAAACGCCGCCTACTTCTGTCACTAGGAACGGTGTCTGGTGAATATGGAAGCTGTGATACTGCTGATCCGTGTTGACCACCGTCCACTCTTCCGTATCGCCGAGTTTGACGGTTTGGTCGGTGCGCGCCTCGTCGATAACGCGGCCGTCAATCATGAATATCTTGCGGTCGGTGGTGCGCGAATAAGGTAGCGTGCGGCGCCGCGCAACCGGTGCGGCGCGAACGTCGTTGATCCATTGCGGCCCAGTGAATCGCTGGCGCAAGATATCATCCTCGATCGCCGCACTCTGCGACAAACCGCTGGAATAAATGACTGCCAATTGCAGCTCCGGTTCCGGCGGCCGCCAGGCTTCGTTCTGAAAAGAAATGGTTCGCATAGAGTATTCACCCGCAGGCGGACCGATCGCAATGGCGTCAATCCGCTCGCCTGGGCCAATGAACAATTCGGTCATCTTGCGTGGCTGCGACAAGGCGTGCCCATCGGTTGCCATGACATAAAGCGGCATGCCCTCAATACGGAATTTGTAGAAATCCGACGCTCCGATGTGCGCGATGCGCCAAAATTGCATTTCGCCGGAGCGGATGGCGACGGCGGGATTGATCTGACCATTGATCGAAACAATCTCGCTTTCCTCCTCGCCACACTTGACGTGCTTGATCAGAAAAAAGCGCTCCGGCAATCCGTGCAGCAGCGGGAAATGTTGGTCGATGCCATCGACGACCAAAGCACCCGACATGCCGCCAAGGATTTGATCATTGACGAACCCGTGCGCATGGGGGTGATACCAGAACAAGCCCGGACCTTGCCGGCCGAACGCAGGAATGCGCACCTGGTATTGGAATGTTTCACCGGGTTGAATGTGAACGAATACGTTGTCGCCGTTGCCCTGTGGCGACACGCTCATGCCGTGAAAGTGTAGATTCGACGCGGTTCCGGCTCCGGCACAAAGAGGGCCCATGTAACCAGGACGATCGAGCCCCGAGGTCAAATTATTGCGAAAGGTGATCCGCAGCGTATCACCCAGGCGTGCTCGTAGCGTTGGCGGCACATAAGCGCCATTGTAAAGCAGTCCGGTAAACGCCCGATCGCCGAGCTGCACCGGTCCGGGCGCTGCCGTAATCGTCGTATCGAGCACACCGTTGACGCTGTGCATCTCGGGCGGCTGGATAAGCGGCACGGGCGTTGGTGCTCCAGGCTGCGAACGCGCCCCCGGCATCGATGGGCCAAGCGATAACAGGCCTCCGGCGGCGGCCGTCGTGCCAACGAAACGGCTGGCGGCCTTGATGAACAAGCGACGGTCGAGCGTCGAGGACTGGCGCATTGCATCCCTCATCACGCGCATGGGTACCGGAAGACGATCTTAGGCCTCGCGCGGGCCAGATTGTATCCTGCCACCTGCGGGTGAGCCGGATAGCGGTGGCCTGCTAGCATGTGCCAAGACTTACCGCTTGTCACAGCTTCTTGTAACTTCGCCCCGGAGAACTCCCGAAGCGGACAGTGGAACTTTCCGGTTATGATGCTGTGGACGGCTCCTCCACGGGCACGAGAGTGCCAAGGAGTGGGCGCCGTTTGAGGCTCCCACGATTCGGAG